>JBAXBD010000323.1:0-7040 GCA_037142165.1 Schlesneria sp.
GGTGGGCAAATCGTCAGCGCAGCGCAGGAAGAGCGGTTCACACGAATCAAAGGTGATCCATCGTTTCCCCATCACGCAATCGGTTGGTGCCTTGAGCAGGCTTGTCTCGAAATCGAGGAGATCGACCACATCGTTTTTTATGAGCGACCTCTCGTTCATTTCGAACGCTTAATGATGACATACCTGTTGACGGCACCGCAGGCCCTTCGAAGTTTCCTTCATACGTTGCCGGAATGGTTGACCAGAAAACTTTGGCTCGAACGTGAAATTTCGGCTGAACTGGACGTCAAACGGAAGATTCATTTTGTCGACCATCATCGCTCACATGCAGCGAGCGCATTCTATCCCTCTCCGTTTCACCAGGCTGCAATCCTCACCATCGATGGCGTTGGCGAGTGGTCCACGGCGACATGGGGCATTGGGTCGGAGTCGGCGATTGATCTTCGCGAGGAACTCCGTTTTCCCAATTCCCTGGGCCTGTTGTATTCGGCGTTTACATACTACTGCGGTTTCAAAATTAATAGCGGCGAATATAAGTTGATGGGCCTCGCCCCTTATGGACGGCCGATCTATGCCGATCGGATTCTGAAGCGAGTCATTCACTTGATGGATGACGGAACGATGCTCCTTAATCAAAAGTATTTCGGTTACGCCACGGGGCTGACCACGACGTCAGCAGCATTTCATGAATTGTTTGATGGTCCGCCTCGTCAGCCCGAGTCGCAGATTACACAACGGGAAATGGATATGGCAGCCAGCATCCAGGCGGTGATGAATGAGGCGCTTTTGCGAATGGGCAAGTTTATTCATGAGAAAACCGGACTTGATCATCTCGTGCTGGCGGGTGGTGTCGCCTTAAACTGCGTGGCCACGGGCAAACTCTCTTCGGACGGTCCCTTCAAACACATCTGGACACAACCCGCGGCTGGCGATGCAGGGGGGGCACTCGGTGCGGCATTGAGTTTCTGGCATCGTGAGCTACGTCAGCCCAGGTCGGTTGCCAGTCCTGACGGAATGCATGGAGCGTTCTTGGGGCCTGACATACCACCGGAATCGTCCAAGGACGATGCCATTCTTCGCGCGCTCGGCGCTGTTTGGGATGTCCTTGATGAAGTCGATTTACGACGCCGAATTGCGGTCGACATTGCAGATGGAAAAGTCGTAGCGGTCGCTCGAGGGCGGATGGAATTTGGGCCTCGATCACTTGGGTCGCGGTCAATTCTCGGCGATGCTCGATCCGAAACTATGCAGTCGCGGATGAATTTAAAAGTGAAGTTTCGTGAATCGTTTCGGCCATTCGCTCCGATGGTACTTGCCGAAGATGCAGACGCCTATTTCGACTGCTGCCAGGAAAGTCCTTATATGCTGCTCGTTTATCCGGTCGCTGAAAGGCTGAGAAAAACCGTCGAACAGAAAGAAGAGTTCGGTATCGACTTGCTGAAACTCACTCGATCCGGCATCCCAGCAGTAACCCATGTCGATTATTCAGCAAGACTGCAGACTATTGACGCCCAGCGAAATCCGTTTATGCACGGCGTCATATCCAATTTCAAAAATCAGACAGGTTGCAGTGTGATCGTCAATACGTCGTTTAACGTCCGTGGTGAGCCGATTGTGAACACCGCCGAAGACGCGTATCGCTGTTTCATGGCAACCGAAATCGACAATCTTGTCGTCGGAAATCGGTATCTTGAACGAACCCGTCAACCACACCCCCCTATGGACGAGGCTGCTCGTGCCAAATGGCTTCAACGCTTTGAACTCGACTGAGGCAAATCCAGTCCTCACGCGATCACCATATCTCCGCCGACTCGATGAGCGGCGCGAGACGGATGAGATCCGACAATTGACAAATTTCGGCTTGACAATTGGTTGGCTATTTACGCTGCTCGGTGGATTTTGCTGGTTCTGTGTCATCAGTCAGATCGACTGGTTCTGGCGAATGATGATGACTGCCGGCCTAGTGCTGCTTTTCCTGGGGACCGCGTTACCTCAATCGCTTTACTTGCCACGTCGACTCTGGATGGGATTGGCCCATTTACAAGGACGGCTGGTAATGACAGTGCTTTTGACAATCGTCTACTTCGGATTGATGTCCCCCTTGGGTTGGTGGGAACGCCGACGGCGCGGGGGATCACATCCATTTCACTCATGGGACACCAACTCACCGACATTGACCACCGGGTGGGAAGCGTTGCCACAAACAACACCAGATACAATTGCCGGTGACGCCCAACAAAAAGGATCTCGTTCGTTAGCCGCGTTGTTCGCTGAAACGTTGATATTCTTCGCCGAACGCGGTCATTATCTGCTGTTGCCGGTTTTGCTGTTACTCCTGATGCTCGGAATGATTTTGTTTTTCGTACAAACTTCGGCTCTGGCACCGTTTATTTATACAATCGGATAACGGTTCGCTTGTGACCGAAAAAACAAAACCGGATCAAAAACAACGTGGTCATGTCACGACCATACTCATAGAAGACGATTCCGATTTCAGGCAAAAATCTCTCGGACAACATTTCCTTTGACATCGGTCAATCGGAAGTCGCGACCGGCATAACGGTAAGTTAACGACTCATGATCAAGACCCATCAGGGCGAGTAACGTTGCGTGCAGGTCAGTCGTGTGCATGCGGCCTTCCACGGCATGTCTTCCGTATTCGTCTGTGGCGCCATACGAAAAACCTTTCTTCACCCCTGCACCCGCTAACCACATGGGGTAGCCCGTAATGTTGTGATCGCGGCCGTCTTGCCCCTGTGCGGTTGGAAGGCGACCAAACTCGCTCCCGAACAATACCAGCGTGTCTTCCAGCATTCCTCGTTGTTCAAGATCGGCCAGCAGTGCTCCCGTTGGTTGATCCGTCGCAGCACAGTTCTTAATTAGCCCCTTATGCAGGTTCGTGTGGTGATCCCACCCAGGCTGGCAGATCTCGACGAATCGGACACCCGCTTCGCTCAACCGTCGGGCCATCAAGCACTGACGTGCAAAGGCCCCGTCAGGACCCGGCTTGACTCCGTAAGCATCGAGTACATGTTGAGGCTCTTTCGAGATGTCCAATAATTCAGGGACTTTTCCCTGCATCTTGAAGGCCAGCTCGTAGGATTGAATAACTCCTTCAAGCTGATCAGGTGCACCCGGTGTTGCAGCGAGATCACGATTCATCGATTGAAGCAGATCGATCTGCCGTCGTTGCAATGACGTCGCTGTTTGTGCCTTTAAGTTTGGTAGATAACCACTGTCATTGATCCTTGTTCCCTGGTAGTGAGCGGGCAAAAACGCACTGCCGTAGTTGACCGCACCGCCGAAGTTCGGTGGTGGGTTGATCGTGATGTATCCTGGTAAATCCTGATTCTCAGTCCCCAATCCGTACATCAACCACGCGCCCATCGACGGGCGAGTCAGTTGTGCTTGAGCTGCACCGGTATGGAGTTGAATGACCGCTTGAGGATGAGCCGGAGTATCAGTGTGCAGCCCTCGGATGAAGCATAACTTATCAACGTGTTTAGCCACATTAGAGTAGAGCTCCGAAACCCAGGTTCCTGTTTCACCGTATTGAGCGAACTTGAATTTTGATGCTGTCAGAGTCCCTCCACCAGGCCCAACTTTCCCGTCGTCTTCTTGAAGTTTTGCCTTATAGTCCCACGTATCCATCTGGGACGTGGCCCCATCCATGTACAAAAAAATGATCCGCTTCGCTTTCACGGGGAATTGTGGCGGTTTGGGTGCAAGCGGTCGTTCGGCTGCCGTCTCCTGACTCGCTGCTGCTGTCTGCGGCACAGTCTCTCGCAATAAAATTGCCAGAGCCAGGTAGCCAAATCCCGCATTAGCCGCCTTAAGAGCCTGTCGTCGCGTGATCTGGTTTGAATTCAAAATCGGCAAGTCATTTTTGTCGAACATGTGAAACTCCAGTCTCTGTATTGAATGGTATTAAAAAACAAAATGGAAATTCGAATCGATCTATTTCAGATAGCGAAACTCAGCAGTCCCTAGTAGCGCCTGACAAAAGCTGGTCCAGGCAGCGGTTTTCGGGTCCCTCGCTTCAATAACGACCTCTTTGACGGGCGCATCCGTTGGATCGATATCGTCAGGGTTCGCTGGAATCACCGGTTGAGTCGGTGCAGCACCACCGGTGTTGGTCTGATTGGATGCTTGTGAAGTTCCCGTTGTGTCTGAAGATGCAGCCTGAGCTGTAACAGCAGGGGTCGCGGTGGCGTCCACAATAAGATTCGATTCTGGTTGCTTAGCTGATGCGAAGGTCTCTTTTGAGATCGCCTCGAATTCGCTCAGGTAACTATTTGCCCGGTCAACCTCTGCTGGCGTCGCAGGTCGACCAAATGCCAGTCGATAGGCAAGATTGACACGGTCATAGTCATTTTGCTCTGTGTTCTTTAACAGTCGTTCAGCAAAAGCTAATGCCTGACGTCGCACGAACGGATCATTCAACAGATACAGAGCCTGCGTAGGCACAGTTGTCGAATCGCGACTTCCTGTGACCAGACCTTGCTCGGCAAAGTCGAAGACTTCAAGAGCTCGTGGAGTCACTCCGCGAACAAGTGGCAGGAAGACGCTGCGGTGAACGCTTTCACTCGATTTGTCGATCAAACCTCGTGCTTCAGGTCCATTGTTACGCATTTCCATTACTTTGAAATCTTTCGCGAGCGAACCCTCGGGCCGTGTCAGGTTCAGTTTTCCCGATGCTGCCAGCGCTGCATCGCGAATTTCCTCTGCATCCAGCCGACGTGGGCTGTGTCTCCAGACCAGGCGATTGGCAGGATCGACAGCAAAGTTGGCCGCAGTCGATTCGGCACTCAAACGATAGGTGTGGCTCAACACGACAGTACGTACCAGCTTCTTAATCGACCATCCACCTTCGACAAACTGCTTGGAGAGATAATCGAGCAATTCTGGATGCGACGGTCGATCACCAGTCGTCCCAAAATTGTCGACGGTCGTCACAATGCCCTGTTGAAACAGATGTTGCCAAATGCGATTAACGATCACACGCTGTGTCAGCGGATTCTTTTCACTGGTCAACCACTGAGCCAGTTCCAGTCGTCCGCTCTGGTTTGGATTGACTTTGGGCTGATCGGGAAACTCGAGCGTACTAAGGAATCCACGTGGAACCGAAGGCCCGATTTTCTCAGCTTCACCACGGACGCGAACTTCGGTATCTCCAATTTTCTTTGCTTCGCGAACACCATAGGCGACCTTCCCTGTCACGGCCGGATCGGTCAGCGCGAATAAATCTTTTTGAGCTTTGTCCATGCGAAGTCTGAACGCCTGCTGTTTTGGTCGACCGTTCGGCCCGAGTGCTAATCCCTCCGGCTTACCTCGGATTGCCTCAAATTCAGCTTTCGCCTTTTCGTAGGCTGTTTTGGCCGCCTCCATCTTTTCGCCGATCATCGGATCGGGCTTTGAATCGGTACCGACATGCAGAAGCATCGACGAATCGTAATAGTCGAGTCCGCCACCACCCATCTTACTTTTCACCCCGGCGCACAAGTCGCTGCTGTGGAAGATCCCCGCTAGAGCGTAGTAATCGACTGTCGGAATCGGATCGAATTTGTGGTCGTGGCAACGAGCACAGCTCGCGGTCAATCCGAGGATCGACCGGCTGACCGTATCGATCTGCTCATCGATATTGTCCATAGTGAACCGGACTTTGAATCGCTGATTCACGTCTTTCACGCCGATCGCCAGAAAGCCGGTGGCCACCAACTGGTCAGCCTTTTCGGCCGGTGAGTTCGCTGGAAGCAAGTCGCCTGCAATCTGTTCTCGGATGAACTGGTCATAAGGCTTGTCGCTGGTGAATGATTCGATCACGTAATCGCGGTATCGCCAGGCGTGCGGGAAAGGAATGTTTCTCGCCGATCCACTCGATTCGCCGTAACGAGCAATGTCTAACCAGTGCCTTCCCCATCGCTCGCCAAAGGCGGGAGATTTTAGTAGCCGATCAACGACTTTTTCGAACGCATTTGGCTCGGCATCATCGACAAATTTTGTAATTTCTTCCGGGGTTGGCGGAAGACCGGTCAAGTCGAACGTCACGCGTCGAATCAATGACAACTTGTCAGCATCTTGAACCGGTTGCAAACAAGCTTCGTTCAATTTGGCGAGGATGAAGCGATCGATCCCGTTCAAGACAAAAGATTCATTGGCAACCTGCGGCGGAACAACCTGCTTGATGGGCTGCCACGACCAATGGTTCCTTTTCAGGTCGTCGTATTCGGGCTTTGGTTTCGTGAGATCATCAGGAACCTCTGTGGCAGGCCATGCAGCACCGTCAAGAATCCATTTTTCGAGATCGCCGATCTGTTCGTCCGTGAGTTGCTTATTCGGAGGCATCGACGGGCCTTTATGACGGACCGCCTTGATCAACAAACTTGCTTCCGGTTTTCCGGGCTTGATGGCGGGACCACGCCCGCCCCCTTCGATTAAACCGTTCCGGTCATCGACACGAAGGTTGCCTTTGCCACCGTTTTCCTCTGAATGACAATTAATACAATTTTCGATCAGAAGCGGTCGAATCTTTTTCTCGAAGAATTCCACTTTGGTCGGGTCGAACGTATTCGAAGATTCGCTCGCGTTTGCAATTTTTGACGTGCTTCGGCCAAGCCAGAGTACCGCAAAGAAAAGAAAGATGAAAGTTGGAAATCTGCGCGACATTAAACTCATCCGAGAAAATCCTGTAGTTGGCCCAAACACAACAATTCCCCCAAGAACTGGATGAATTTGATGTCGATACTCTACGGAACTCCAATCAATTTATTGTGATGCGTATTAATGCCTTCGGCAACTAATAAATGTTCGTTGATCGGATTTTTCGTTAGTGCGGAGTTTTCGTGAATTTATCGCACAAGCTTGTACAGATTCTCGTCCGTTCGCAGATACATCGCACCCTCGGAAAAAGCCGGCGTCGCGAACGTCCGACCGGGAACTTCGTTCGTACCCAAAACTTCAAATTCCCGACCCAGCTTGACCCATGTTGCCGTGCCAGTTTCGTTCAGAAACAGAACCCGGCCATTCGCATAGACCGGTGA
>JBAXBD010000324.1:0-7019 GCA_037142165.1 Schlesneria sp.
TTCGAAGCCTGCGAAATCGACCCGAATCAACGGTTCGATGGGCGACCATGCCTGATGTTTACTACGAAATTCAAGTCAGCAGAGAACTCTCCCAACTACCGTAAATCAATCACATTTATCGATCACGAATGGAACTTGCCCGTTCAAACTCAGCATTTCGAATGGTGTACAACAGAAAAGACGATGACTGATCAGGAACTTGATCTTGCGACCATCATTGAATCGTACTCATTCACTGACATCAAACTGGGCTGCGATTTGACGGACCGCGACTTTGAGCGAACCAATCAGGAATATCATTTCCATTGAGTTCGAATCTTCGCGCCAGAGGCCGCCCGCCGTTTCCTCATTCTTCGGATTCACGATCCCTGCTTGTAATTTGATTTCGCCCGATTCATTCAGCAACCACATTCCTCGCGCATCAGCGGACATAAAGAGTCGCCACGTTCGGCTGTACCGGGTCGCGTTACGCACTTCGATCGACGAACTACGCGACATTTACAATTT
This sequence comes from Schlesneria sp., assembly GCA_037142165.1. Classification (GTDB taxonomy): domain Bacteria; phylum Planctomycetota; class Planctomycetia; order Planctomycetales; family Planctomycetaceae; genus Schlesneria. The sequence continues at coordinate 508 of JBAXBD010000324.1, forward strand.
CTTTATGCCGAATAGCTGACTACTTACCCCTATCTTATTCCATCAGCGATAGGATACCCAACGTCGACTCGTGAGAACCTGATTCAAATTTGAGGTGCAATGATGGATGGTATTTTTCTCGCTGTGATCGTCGGGGCCTTTGCTGTCACAGGTCTGTTGGTTGAGGGGTGCCGTCGACTGTAGCCCCGCCACAACAATGCTGAAAACGCAGCGAATTCCAATAAAGCGATCGATGTGACGCCTCAGGGTCATGCGTATCGACCTCTGGGTGAATAGGTTTTTTGTTTTTACGACAAGTTAACTGCAGTCGTAGGCCAGGCGTTCCTCAATTGTGGGAAAGCCCCAGCGACGAATGCCTGCGAATCTCAAGCTGCGAAAACGAAACCCCCGGCGAGCTGCCACAAACCCTTGTATGAAGAATGGAAGAAATTCATGGACTCAATTCATTTACTGACGGCAATCATCGCAGCAGGCCTGTTTGCCTACTTACTGTTTGCCATGCTCTGCCCGGAGAAGTTCTCATGACAACATCAGCCTGGATGGAAATCGGACTTTATTTGGTCGTATTACTGGCGCTGGTGAAGCCGCTCGGCTGGTACATGGCACGAGTCTACTCTGGACAGCCATGCGTCATGGATCGAATCATCGGCCCGCTTGAGCGATTGATCTATCGACTTTGCGGTATTCGGCCCGAAACGGAAATGAATTGGCCGACCTACGCAATCGCAATGCTCGTTTTCAACTGTCTCGGCGTCGTTGCCGTCTACGTGCTGCAACGAGCCCAGGTCTGGCTGCCACTTTATCCGCAGCATTTGCCCGAGGTCTCTCCAGACCTCGCGTTCAACACAGCGATCAGTTTCGCCACGAATACAAATTGGCAAGCCTACAGTGGCGAAAGCGCATTGACCTACTTAACTCAAATGCTGGGGCTTACCGTGCAAAACTTTCTCTCAGCAGCATGTGGCATGGCGGTACTCGTGGCCCTGATCCGTGGAATCACCCGACGAATATCTGAAACAATCGGAAACTTTTGGGTCGATGTGACGCGCAGCACACTGTACATCCTGATTCCGCTTTCACTGTTGCTGGCTGTCATTCTTGCATCGCAGGGGGTCGTTCAGACATTTTCCCCCGCGATTGAAGTAACGTTGCTGGAATCGACCACTGACGCAGAAGGGAAGCCTGTCACGACACAGACAATTCCTATGGGGCCCGCAGCATCACAAATTGCGATTAAACAATTAGGAACGAACGGCGGCGGTTTTTTTGGAGTCAATTCCGCACATCCGCTTGAGAACACGACACCACTCAGTAACTTCCTGCAGGCACTTTCGATTCTGCTGATCGCTGCAGCGTTATGTTATACGTTCGGTGACATGGTCGGTGATCTGCGTCAGGGTTGGGCCATGTTAGCCTCGATGCTGTTGATTTTTGTCCCATTGCTGGCGCTTTGTATCTGGGCAGAGCAAGCGGGGAATCCGCGATTGACCGAACTTGGCGTCGATCAATCAGCCAACGACTTTCAAAGTGGTGGCAATATGGAAGGGAAAGAAGTTCGGTTCGGTGTTCCAGCATCGTCCCTTTGGGCAACGTCCACCACCGCAGCGTCCAACGGAAGCGTCAACGCGATGCATGATTCGTTCACTCCGCTCGGTGGGCTCGTCCCGCTGGTCATGATGCAGCTTGGAGAAGTGGTCTTTGGTGGCGTTGGCAGTGGGCTTTACGGGATGTTGATCTTCGCCATCTTGTCAGTATTTATCGCGGGCTTGATGGTCGGTCGAACCCCCGAGTTTCTCGGTAAAAAGATCGAAGCCTACGAAATGAAAATGGCATCGCTTGTGGTACTGATTCCACCGATTCTCGTTCTCGGAGGAACGGCAATTGCGGTCTCGTTGGATGTCGGTCGGGCTGGTGTTTCCAATCCTGGACCGCATGGATTCAGCCAGATTCTGTATGCACTGTCGTCGGCTGGTAACAACAACGGCAGCGCCTTTGCCGGATTGAGTGTCAACACGGCATTCTACAACTGTCTGCTCGGAGCGGCGATGTTGATCTCGCGCTACTGGCTGATGGTCCCGGTCCTGGCAATCGCCGGTTCTCTGGCGAAAAAGAAATATACGCCGCCATCGGCCGGAACGCTGCCAACTCACACGCCGTTATTCATCGTACTGCTGGCGGTAATGGTCTTGCTCGTTGGAGCATTAACGTTTGTTCCCGCGTTGGCACTGGGCCCGGTGATCGAACACTTACAACTGACGGCCACCCGTTGAGTACCGCCATTTCTGTGACACCAAACGTCACAACTTGTGCTGTACCACGAATGTGTCCAAAGGAGAAATAATATGTCTTCAAGAACGTCCCGTCCTCTATTCGATCTGCCAATCGTCAAGCGAGCGATCTGGGAAGCGATTAGTAAACTTTCGCCGCGTCATCAGCTACGTAACCCCGTGATGTTTACCGTTTTCCTCGCCAGCATCCTGACCACGATTTTCGCTTTCCGTGCGATGTCGCTTCCAGGAACGGAGTCACCGGCCTTCGTCGGTGGGATTGCCGCATGGCTTTGGTTTACTCTTCTGTTTGCCAACTTTGCCGAAGCGATGGCCGAAGGCCGCGGCAAAGCACAAGCAGATGCCTTGCGCAAGTCGCGTCAGGAGGTGATGGCCTGCCGTGTCATCGGTCATCGTTTCGAGACCGTGACATCCTCCCAATTAAAAAAGGGAGATGTGATTCTCGTCAAAGCGGGTGAGTTAATACCAATTGACGGCGAGGTGATCGAAGGAGTCGCATCGGTCGACGAAAGCGCAATCACCGGCGAGAGCGCCCCCGTCATTCGTGAGAGTGGTGGTGATCGCAGCGCCGTCACAGGAGGGACGCGAGTCATTTCCGATTCGTTGACGATTCGCGCGACTTCCAGCCCCGGAGAAACTTTCCTCGATCGCATGATCAGCATGGTGGAAGGGGCCAAACGACAGAAAACACCGAACGAAATCGCACTCGATATTCTGCTGGCCGCCATGACGATTGTCTTTCTGCTCGCCTGCGCGACGCTCATTCCCATCTCGGAATACGGAGTTGTTCTCGCCGGCAAGGGAACACCGATTACCTTAACCGTCGTGATTGCCCTGCTGGTCTGTCTTATCCCGACAACCATCGGTGGCTTGTTGTCAGCCATCGGAATCGCTGGAATGGATCGAATGATTCAGGCGAATGTGATCGCCACATCGGGCCGGGCAGTGGAGGCAGCAGGGGACGTCGACGTGTTGCTGCTTGACAAGACGGGAACGATCACACTCGGGAATCGTCAGGCGGTCGAATTTATTCCTGCTGATGGTGTGACGGCAGAAGAACTGGCCGATGCGGCCCAATTGTCCTCGCTCTCCGATGAAACACCAGAAGGGCGCAGCATCGTCATCCTTGCCAAAACGAAGTACGGGCTTCGTGGCCGGAATGTCGAAGAAATCCGAGCCAGGTTTATTCCGTTCACCGCGCGAACTCGAATGAGTGGCGTGGATCTCGATGGACGCGAAATTCGCAAGGGAGCCATCGATGCGATGGAAAACTACGTTCGCGAACACGGAGGGGATTTTCCTCGATCCCTGAAAGATCAGGTTAATCGCATTGCGAACCTCGGCGGAACCCCGCTGATCGTGGCAGATAAACAACGTCCGCTGGGGGTCATCTATTTGAAAGATATCGTCAAAGGTGGCATGCGAGAACGATTTGCTCAATTGCGCCAGATGGGGATCAAGACGGTCATGATCACGGGCGATAACCAGCTCACCGCTGCAGCCATCGCGGCTGAAGCGGGCGTCGACGATTTTCTCGCCGAAGCGACGCCGGAAGCGAAACTCGCACTGATCCGCGAATATCAAGCGGGAGGACGATTGGTCGCGATGACGGGTGACGGAACGAATGATTCACCGGCACTGGCTCAGGCAGATGTCGCCGTCGCCATGAATAGCGGGACCCAGGCCGCGAAAGAGGCGGGCAACATGGTCGACCTCGATTCCAACCCGACGAAACTGATTGAAATTGTGGAAATCGGTAAGCAATTGCTGATGACCCGCGGTGCACTCACGACATTCAGCATTGCCAACGATGTCTCGAAGTATTTCGCGATTATTCCCGCAGCGTTTGTGGGGACTTATCCCGAGCTGAATCGCCTGAATGTGATGGGACTGGCGACGTCATCAAGCGCAATTATGTCGGCAGTGATCTTCAATGCCGTCGTCATTGTATTCCTGATCCCACTCGCGTTACGCGGCGTGAGTTACCGATCCGTAGGAGCTGCGACGTTGTTACGAGACAATCTGCTCATCTATGGACTGGGTGGACTGGCCGTGCCGTTTTTCGGAATCAAATTGATCGACATGATCCTTGTTGGATTACGCCTGGCGTAACACAGCAATGCGACACAGGAATGTTGTCATGGATTTTCGATCAAACGAATGCTTCAAACGACAAAGAATTGGCCAATCGGTGCGTGACGACCGGTGAGCTTCCTTTTGCAAAAGAACTGACAGGTTGGCAAGTAACCGGCCAGCTCGGTGTTCAAACACGAGAACTTATCTATCGCGATTAGTGGAGTCTGCACATGTTTCAAATCATGCGAACTGCAACGATATTGTTTAGTCTGTTAACTTTCTTGACCGGGATTGCTTATCCGATTGCAGTGACGATTGTCGCTCAGCTTGCATTTCCCTGGGCGGCCAATGGAAGTCTGATCGAATCGACAAGCGAATCATCAAAGGCTTCAAAGCAAAAGAATGGTCGAGACTGGAGAGGGAACTCGTCAGAGTCTGGATTACGCGTTGGATCAGATGTCATCGGCCAACCGTTTTCCAGCCCGAAGTATTTCTGGGGACGCCCGTCAGCAACAGCTCCAGTTCCCTACAACGGCCTGGCGGGAAGCGGATCAAACCAGGCTACTACCAATCCCGCATTGATCGACGTAGTTCGCGAACGCGTCTCGAAGTTACATGCACAGGACATCGACAATCACGCTTTAATTCCAGTTGATCTGGTGACCGCCTCAGCAAGCGGGCTCGATCCTCACATTTCTGAGGCGGCTGCCATTTACCAGATCGCCCGAGTGGCTCGTACACGTCAGATGGAACCGTCGACGGTCACCAAACTGGTGCTCACGCAGCTCGAGCGACCGACGTGGGGTATTCTGGGCCAGAAGCGTATCAACGTACTTCGACTCAATTTGGCCCTCGATGCGAATCATCGAGGGACCAATGACGCTCGTAAGTAGCGATGTGTGACAGAAAACGTCGAAACACTTGAGTATCAATCAAGTCATCGAGTGTACGTCGTTCGTCTGACGTGTTTCTGCCGCAGGCAAGGGTTGACTATGACTGATGACCGTCCAAATCCCGACGAATTACTCGCACGCGTGCAGGCCGAACAGGTCAAGCAGCAGCGTGGTAAGCTCAAAATCTTTTTTGGTATGGCTCCAGGTGTCGGCAAAACCTATTCGATGCTTCAGGCCGCTCGTCGTGCTGCGACCGAACAGACCGATGTGATCATTGGTTATGTCGAACCACATGCGCGGCCGGAAACGTACGCGCTGGTTCTCGGACTCGACTTGATGCCTCGACGGGTCGTCACCTATCGAGGCAAATCGACTGAAGAATTCGATCTCGAAGCGGCGCTTGTTCGAAAGCCGCAATTGATCATTGTCGACGAATTGGCGCATTCCAATCCAGAGGGCTCGACCCATCCAAAACGCTGGCAGGATGTCGAAGATCTTCTGGCTGCCGGGATCAACGTCTACACCACATTGAATGTCCAGCATCTTGAAAGTCTGAATGACATCGTCGCCCAGGTCACATCGATCCCCGTTCGCGAGACAGTTCCCGACCATGTCTTCGAACAGGCTGACGAAGTCGAACTCGTCGATCTTGCTCCAGACGATCTGATCGAACGTCTGCGGGAAGGGAAAGTCTATGTCTCGGCACAGGCATCGCGGGCCCTCGAGAATTTCTTTCGAAAGGGGAACCTGTTTGCCTTACGCGAAATGGCGTTGCGAAAGACTGCCGAACGAGTCAACGAACAAGCAATTGACTACCGGCAACAGCACGATGTCTTGAAGATCTGGGCGATGTCTGAACGCTTGCTCGTTTGCGTAGGCCCCAGCCCGATGTCTGCACGTCTTGTACGAGCGACGCGTCGAATGGCCACAAGCTTGCGTGCACCGTGGATCGCACTTCACGTGGAACTGGAACATGGACGAGTTCTGTCACAGGCAGACCAGACGAATCTTGAAGCCAACCTGCGCCTGGCGGAAGAATTGGGCGCCTCGGTGGAGACGGCTTTCGGAATCAACTTCGCCGAAACCGTGATCAAGTATGCCCATCACCACAACGTGACAAAGATCGTTGTCGGTAAGTCGCGAATGTCCAAGTGGCAACGCATTCTCAATAACGACTTCGTGAACGAACTGATCGAACAATCAGGCGACATTGATGTCTATGTCATCAGCGGCGATTCCGCAAAACATGCTCAGC
>JBAXBD010000325.1:0-7001 GCA_037142165.1 Schlesneria sp.
GATTCGAAAAGACCCATTGCTAAAGTGTGGAGGCTTTAGATGCGATTGCCCTGAGCAGCTGTCATACTTGGGTTATTACGACGATTGGTCGATCGCGTTCGTATGCATCCCCTTGACACTGACAATGTCGGTGGTGCTGGGATACGTATTCCATGTTTCGGTCGAGCGTCGGTTTGTCACGTGCCGTTACGAAATTGTTCCTGAACAGCCAGGCTCGAACGCAATCAAGACCTCGGGTACGCCACGCGAAACGCTGGCGTTCAGTCAACTTCATCGAGCCATCCCCTCAAATTCTTCTGGCAAAAAAGCGGCATAACAGGCTTTTCCCGAAAAAATGGGTCAGACCCCTCATGGGTGGTGTCAGGTTTCTCCAGGCAAATGCCTGGTAGGGGGTCAGACCCATTTATCGGGCAAAGCTGGCATCATGTTGTTTCTCGTCCAAACGAGGGGTAAACAGGCGGCGGTCGCTTCGCGCGTCGCCAGGGTTTTTCTAGACTCTAGACGGCAACCTCGGCCTTTCGTTTTTTATCGTGGACCAACGACATCCACGAAACGATCTCCGAACGACCCTTTTTGTTTACAGAGCACAGAAACGGACAGGCAATGACGACACACGGACTTGGAGAGAAAATCGCGAGCAAGACAGCCGTGATCGGAGTGATCGGCCTGGGTTATGTCGGCCTGCCATTGATCCGAGCGTTCGTCAGGGCCGGGTTCAAGACAATGGGCTTTGACGTCGATCAGTCGAAGGTCGATAAGCTGAAAGCAGGCCAGAGCTATATCAAGCACATTGACAGTTCGGCGATCGCCAAGCTGATTCAGGAAAAACAATTTGAACCGACATCCGATATGGGCCGACTGGGGGAAGCAGATTGCATTATTATCTGTGTTCCGACGCCCCTGAACGAAAGCCGTGATCCTGATCTCAGTTACATTGAAGGGACGGCACATTCCATCGCAAAGACGTTGCGAAAAGGGCAACTTGTCGTTCTTGAAAGCACAACCCACCCAACGACAACGCGTGTCAATGTTCTTCCGGTTTTAAATGCGACCGGTCTGACCGCAGGAAAAGACTACTTTCTTGCGTTCAGTCCCGAACGTGAAGATCCCGGGAATCCGAATTTTGAAGCATCGTCTATTCCCAAAGTCGTCGGTGGCTATGACTCCCTCAGTGGTGACTTAGCCAGTGCCATGTATGGTTACGCGGTTGTGAAAGTTGTCCGGGTTTCCAGCATGGAGATCGCTGAAGCGGCTAAGATTCTGGAAAACACCTACCGCGCGGTGAATATCGCGATGGTCAATGAATTGAAAATGCTCTACGACAAGATGGGGATTGATGTCTGGGAAGTGATTGATGCCGCCAAGACAAAGCCGTTCGGTTTTCAAGCCTTTTATCCGGGACCTGGCCTGGGTGGCCACTGTATTCCGATCGACCCGTTTTATCTGACATGGCTTGCCCGAAAGTGGGGTGAACAGACCCGGTTCATCGAGTTGGCGGGCGAGATCAATACTCACATGCCAATCTACGTTGTTAATCAACTTGCCGAGTTCTTGAATGACGCAGGAAAACCGATCAAGGGAAGCAAGATTGCGATACTTGGTGCGGCGTACAAAAAAGATGTCGATGATCCCAGGGAAAGCCCCTCTTTCGAACTGATGAAATTGCTTTCCAAACGAGGCGCAGTCCTGAGTTACAATGATCCGCACATTCCAACGCTTCCCAAGATGCGTCACTACCCTGATCTGCCAGAAATGACGAGTCAGGCACTGACGCCCGAGTATCTCGCCGCACAAGATTGCGTGCTGATCTCGACAGACCATTCCGCCTATGATCACGATTTCATCGTGAAACACAGCCGCATGGTGCTGGACACTCGAAATGCCACAAAAAATGTTAAAGTTGGGCGCGAAAAGATTTTTAAAGCGTGAGCGTCGGCGATTATCGAGTCGAATCTCAATGGCGATCGTCAACTGCGAAGAACGGAGTCCGCAAACGATGTCAGAACCGAAACAGGAATCCTGGGCTGAGTACTATCAGCGAGTCTTCGCAGCGGGAAATCCCTGGCTGGATTATTCAAACGCTCATGTTCAGGGACAGACGTTCGGCGTGGCGATTGAGGCTGGCGGGCCGATCAATGGCAAGCGATGTCTCGACCTCGGTTGTGGCCGCGGTCATCTTTCCCTGGCCCTCGCGGGACTTCAGGCCAGTCAGGTGGTCGGCGTCGATATCGTCGCTGAATCAATTCATGTCTGCCGTGAAAAATATCCTTCGGTTCGATGGGAAGTCGGTACTCCCGAAAACGAAGGATTTTGTCAGACACTCGGGCAGTTCGATGTGATTTTCCTCATTGAAATGCTGCACTATGTCGACTGGCGCAAGACACTTCAGATCCTTTGGAATCAATTGAATCCAGGGGGTCGGATCGTCGCCATTGTTCCGAACAAGGATAACGCGATCGTTCAGAAGACGATTGCCCGGTTTGAAGGAAGGTACGTTCCACTGAATCCTGCGGAAATTCTGGAATTTGTCGGGACGCTGCCAGAAATCGAGTGCTGGGCCTATCGTGGAATGGACTTCCAGCAAGATCAGCGAATTTTGCCGTATGTCACCTCACCCTGGACAAACGAGATGATTTCCGGGTTTGCATCCAATCGCGTGGTATTCGTCATTCAGAAGAAGGTTTAAATCCCGAAAACACGAAAGTATCGCCATCGGTTTGGTCGAATTTGAGGGTTGTAGCGATTGTAAGACGTATTGACACGCTTTCAGAACTTTGAATCGAAAGTTGTTGTCAATTGTTTGAGTTCGCGAAATTGACTTAAGACCAATTCAATGGAGTCCGATCGATGGCCGATTCGCTGGACGCGTCATGGGTAGACTACTATCAAAAAGTTTACGCGACCGATAATACGTGGCTGGATTATTCGAACGCGCATGTCCAGGGCCAGACCTTTGGTATCGCGCTGGAAGCGGCAGGCCCCATTAGCGGAAAGCGTTGTTTAGACGTGGGATGCGGACGCGGGCAGCTTTCGCTGGCATTGGCCGCTCTTCAGGCAAAAGAAGTCGTTGGCGTTGATATTATCGCCGATTCGATCAATGCCTGCCGGGAACGCCACCCGCAAGTTCGCTGGGAAATTGGAACGCCCGAAAACGAAGAATTCTGCAAGTCGCTTGGGCAATTCGATTTGATGTTCTGCATCGAATTGTTGCAGCTTGTCGGTTGGCAGAAGACTCTTCGATCACTGTGGGATCGTGTCAGTCCTGGTGGTCGGATCGTTGTGATTGTTCCTAATAAGAATAATCCGATCGTTCAGAAAACGATCGCACGATTTGCTGGCAAATACGTCGCTCCCAATCCTGCGGAACTGACGGAATTGGTCTCCGAACTTCCAGATGTCGATTGCTGGGCCTTTCGTGGAATGGACTTCCAGCAAGATCAGCGGATCGTTCCGTACGTCACGTCACCGTGGGTCAATTCGTCCTCGAGTGATATCACATCGAACCGGCTCGTGATTGCGATTCAAAAACGAAGCAGCATCATGACCCCTTCGAAAAATTGAATTGTCAGGGAAAGCCACGATAGCGGGTGGCAGTGAAAATCGTGCCACTGCTTGACGGTCTTCCGTCAAGCAGTGCCGAGCTGCAAAACGAACGCTGATGCGAAGACACTGCTTCTCCGAGGACTCCAAAGCAGTGGCACATGAAAATGAAGCCGGACCACAATTTGGCCTATTCATCAGCGTCGCCTTTGCAGCAGGTGACGCTGTCCGATCGATTCGTCAGCGGATACCACTCAACGTGATCATCTGGCGAGTCGTTTCGCTCGGGGTCGGACTGTGACAGATTGCGGAGCTGACAGCGATCCGGTCAGCTCCCGCATTCGTCACGTGGGATATGTTATTCGCGTTAATGCCACCAATTGCGAACCATGGCAGTTGGATTTCTGCGGCGACTTCCTTGATAAATTGAAGGCCGGGAAACTCGGCAAACGACTTGGTACTGGTCGGAAATGTGGGACCGACACCCAGATAATCAGCACCGTCAAGGACTGCCTGTCTGGCTTGTTCGATCGAGTGAGTTGAGACCCCGATCAACCGATCCGGTCCGACGACGCTTCGCGCATCTTGAACAGAGAATTCGTCCTGACCGAGATGAACTCCGTCCGCTTGAACGACCAACGCAACATCGGGACGATCGTTGATGATCAGCAGTGCTCCGGCATCCGCTGTCCACTTCCGCAGTGTTTTTGCACGAGAAACCCATTCCCGATCAGTCAAAGACTTTTCTCGCGACTGGATGATCTTTACGCCCGCATCAAGGGTCTCTTTGACGACTGTTTCGAATCCATTTTTGCATTCTGAAACTGTCACCAGCAGATACAACTGAATTTCTTCAAATTGTTTTCTGGCGGTATCGGTTCGTAACACAGCCTTTTCGGTCGTGTAGAGTTGATACCGCAGTTGTTCGAATTGCGGCGAGAGCCTTTGATCGACAATCTTGCTGTACTCTTCCAGCGTCCGCAGCGCTTCTTGTACCCGTTTGAACGCGGCAGCGACGACATCGGTTGACGAAGTCCTGATGTATTCTGCTGGGGTTGAGATCGTCGTCCCGACATCAGAGAGCGTATCGCGAGCTGCCAGCAAACTGGAGGCAGGTAATTCCGAGACAATTGAAGCCAGTTTGTGCCGATGTTCTTTGAGGATTTGCGAGAGGTGGCCGTCGTTCAGTTCAAATCTCACATAGTCTTCAATGACGCGCAGTCCTTCGCGCGTCCGATTGCCTGCGGCATCAAGAATGCGAAATACTTCCGTTCGAACTTCGGTCATCGGGTCTTCCACGTTTATGATTCAGAACACTTTCGTCAGATTGTAGAGGGATCAACCGATTTGAACGAAGGAAGTCCGTATGTCACAACTCTGTTTTTTCGTTTTTAATTTGCAGTGACTGCCAGTTGCCGACCTTGCCTGAACCTGAGATTCGCCTACAATTAAGTCATCACGTCTCTAGCTCCCTTCAACCTGTCATTGCGAGGACACATCATGTGGTTCACAGAAAATCCATGGCCACCGATGTTACTGGCTGGTTTGGGCTCGTTAGTCTGTTTTGGGCTTTGGAATTCGAATCGACGCAATTTGTACCTGATATTGGCATTCGTTTGCCTGGGAATTGTCGGTGGTGTTTACGCCGTTGAGCGGGCGATCGTTACCGACGGCGAAAAATTACAGTCGGAAGTCGTGCAGCTTTGCGACCAGTTTCGCAAACGCGACCCTGCCACTCTCGACCATTTTTCCGCGAACGCGACGGACTTGAGATTGCTCTGCAAGACCGCGATGGAGATGGTTGAAATTCGCGATGATCTGCGGCTGACCGATTTCCACACCAGGCTGAGCGGCCAGAATTCGCAAGCCAGTGTTCACTTTCGGGCGAATGCGACGATCTCGGTCATGGGATTTACGGGACATCATCCGTTTCGCTGTATCCTCGATTTCCAGAAAGAAGGTGGTGCATGGAAAATCGTGGATATTCAACGGCTTGATCCAATCAAAGGGGACAAGATCAACGTCATGGAAAAGCGATAGGCGCTGATGTGAACGCTACAATCATTACGATCGACATGACTGTTTCGCCAGCAATGTTTCCTTTATTGAACGTTGTTTCGCAATCTTTACTTTCAGCTTAACAGGAAAAGTTGCGGTCATAATCTTCTTGTCGATGGAGCGACTCGCGGCAAATGGATTGCCTTCCCCACGACTTAAATTGAGAGGATGAAGACCGTGATTAAGAGTCACCTTGGCACCGAAGCGATCGAAGCGATCGAACGTAAGATGCAAAATCGCCGAATCGGCGGAGTCCGCAGTCGTGCGGCATCTGATATCGAATTAAAAACCCCGGAAAGTCGTTCGACAGACCGCCGTAAGGTGGAACGCCGGAAACTGATCGATCCGACGACCTGTGAACGGGACTATTCTCTGGATGAAGTCGAATTCATGAAGGCCATGGACGACTACAAACGAAAAAGCGGTCGGATGTTTCCCACGTGGAGCGAAGTTCTGGAAGTTGTGCGTGGCCTGGGTTACGAAAAGCAAATCAACGAAAAATCCGTCTGATCAGCCCATGTCTTTGAAGGCATCCCAACCGAGATATCCAACGATCGCTGCACTCAGCAGGAACAGGATGTCCATCGTGGTGGAATGCGCAAACGGCACGCCCAGGATCATGTCAAGCAAGGCCAGGAGGGCAACGAATCCCGCCACCCCGAAGGAACCGAAGATCATATTCTTCGCAAGATTTGTTGCCATCCGTCCGCTTCCTCGATTCAATTGAAAGCTCAAGTCGCTCGTTTTGATCATCGGCGACTAACTCAACAACACTATAGCTCACTTCTCAATTGAGACGCCAGTCGCAAACGTTTTCTTCGAAATTGTCCTCATTTTTATGATCACGGGACACTCATTTCGGAATGAAAACGCGGGCAGTCGGGTTTTCTGAAGGTTATCATCCGTCTTTGAATGTGAACCTGCCAGTTCAGCCCTCGATCAAATACAGTCTTAGCAGGTTCATCGCCACCTTTGCTGTCCGGCTTTTCGCGATGGCGGGATCACCGAAGTGTTGAACTTTTTCCACTTTCGCCACTTTTGGACCCGCCAGAGCAACGAATGAAGCAGGGACAGGGGCGAGCGGGTCATCGGGGTCGAATTCTGGCCATTCTGATACCGCGAGTGCGAAATTTGTCCCAAACCGCTGACGGCATCCCTTGGCGATCGCCAGTGCGACTTCCTCACTGATGGGGCCGAATTGGCGAATTAACATCGGATCAACGGAGACCAGTTCACGTTTTGCCGAGTTCGTGGGAACGACAACGCCTCCCATGTAACAGGATTCGAACCCCGCAACACCGGTCAGTCGGTGTGCCAAGAGACCTCCCGTCCCCGATTCGGCCGTCGAGAGTGAAGCCCGGCGGAGACGCAGCAAACGAACCAGAGCATGTTCCAGTTCCTCG
>JBAXBD010000326.1:0-7000 GCA_037142165.1 Schlesneria sp.
TCCCGTGGGGTAATGGAAAATTCCCCGAAATGACAGAGCCGGATCCCAGCTATCATGGTATGAAGTTCTTCGAGACGTTTGGACCGATGAATCTGTCCTATCTTCTCAAGACGCGAACTCAACTGCTGCGCGATCTCGGTCCGGCAATGAGCCCGTTTAATGCGTTCCAATTGCTGCAGGGTCTGGAAACGTTGCATCTGCGAATGCCGCGGCATAGTGAAAATGCACTGGCCGTCGCTCACTTCCTGCATTCGCATCCCAAGGTCAGTTGGGTCAATTACACGGGCCTTGAAGAGCATCCATCATATTCGCTTGGTAAGAAGTACCTTTCCAAGGGATGCGGAGCAATTCTTGGATTCGGCATCAAGGGAGCGACACCGACGCAGCAAAAGGAAAATGGGGTCAAGGTGATCAACCGGGTCAAGCTGTTCAGCCACCTGGCCAACGTTGGCGACAGCAAGTCGTTGATCATTCATCCGAATAGCACGACGCACCAGCAATTGACGTCGGAAGAGCAACTCGCCACAGGTGTCACCCCAGACTTCTTACGATTGTCGGTCGGTACTGAAGACATCCAGGATATCATCGTCGATCTCAAGCAGGCCCTTGACGGGGTTTGAGTTGTCGTTGACGTGGAGAGTGCAAGAAGCAACGGAGGTTTAAGGAGTGACCTCCGTTGTTTTCATCATTTACCTACGCCGCACGCAGAAGCGGGAGCGGAGTGGCGGAATTGTCGGCAGCCGAGGCGTCATTTCTCGCTGGAGCATTGCGAAACGTCGGGGATGGAGTAATGCTCTAAGAAAACGGCGTTACGCCGATCCGCCTGCGCCGATAGCTTCGGTTTAAACGATTTTCGGTGGTTTCAATGCACTAAGTCTGTTGTTTTGCAGACGCCATCACTTCTGCAATCGATTCCCTGACAACCTGGCATATTTCAATGTCCAATTGTTCGGGCATCGCTGGAGCGGGCATCAGGACAATCACATCCGCGATGTTTCGCAGCACGACCCCTCGTTTACGACATGAAAGAGTGACCTTGTGGCCGATTCGTAACTCGGTGGGAAACGGTTTGCATTCAAGCGTCAACTCAATGCCGACCATCGTTCCCATTTGCCGAATCTCTTTGACGTTGGCATGTGATTTCAGTGATGCGAGTTCGCGTCTCAGCACCCCCTCCAACTGTTTAACGTTTGTCAGCACCTGGTTTTCATCGATTAGTCGAAGCGAAGCGAGTGCTGCGGCGCAGGCAAGCGGGTTACCCGTATACGTATGCCCGTGATAGAACGTTCGACCCAGCCACGGATCCCCCAGAAAGGCATCGTAAATCTCGTCCGTGACAAGAGTCGCAGCCAGTGGCAGGTAGCCCCCAGTCAATCCTTTGGACAGAATGAGGATATCGGGAGCGATCTCTTCTTGTTCGCAGGCAAACAGAGTTCCCGTTCGCCCGAAGCCGACCGCGATTTCATCGGCGATTAGCAGCGTGTCGAAACGTCGAGTTAATTCACGGGCTCGTTTCAGAAACCCTGAGGCCTGGACTTTGATCCCTGCAGCCGCTTGGACCAGCGGTTCGATGACGACACCAGCGAGTGTCTCATGGTGTAACTCAAGCTGCCTCTCAAGCTCCGACGTCCAGTATTCGAGTTGCTGTTGTTCGAGGTCCAGGTCGTCGGGTATCGCACGCGGGACACTGGTCCAGACCACCGGGAAAAGGAGTGGATTGTAGAGATCTTTGAATCGCCCAATCGAACCGATGCTCATCGTTCCGATCGTGTCACCGTGGTAAGCTCCATCAAAGTGCAGAAATTTGTCGCGGATTTGTCTTTCGTTCGCTCTCTGCTGATAGAATTGGTAAGCAATTTTGAGCGCAACTTCGACCCCTGCCGCACCGCAGTCCGAATAGAAAACTTTTTGCAATCCATCCGGCGTTCTGCGAACGAGTTCATCAGCCAGTTCGATCGACGGACTGTTTGAAAGTCCAAGCAATGTGGAATGAGCAACTCGATCCAATTGAGATCGAATCGCCTGATCAATTGCAGGGACGCGATGTCCATGGATGTTACACCACAACGACGAATGCCCATCAAGATACTGGCGGCCCGAGGCATCAATCAGACGAAATCCGTCAGCCTCCACAATGACTGGTGCATTTTCGTTCCGAAACTCAGACATGGGAGTAAACGGATGCCAGACCAGTTCATGATCGAGCTGATTCAAGCGGTCAGCATGCGATGCGATTTCATTTCTCCAATTTCTTCGCTGCTTCGGCCTTGGCTTTCTCCATCACGCTTGCCAGAGTGACGCTGGCTCCATTTTGTCGTTTGCTTTCATCCGCCGCTTCCATGAAGGCATAAATTTCAAGCGTCTCTTCTGGAGTGACCGGCGGAATGCCCGTGTGGAAGAACTTTACGATGGCAAAGACCAGCGGGTCATATCCATCGTACGAGCCAACGGGGCTTTCTCCCTTTTCGCCGACGGCTTTGCCCACATAGCCCCCTCCCTCGCGGTACGTTCCGGTACGACCACCTGCCCACTGTCCAATGACTTCAATCTTCCCTTCCGCTGTCTTACCACGAACAACCGACTGGCAACCTGTTCCCATGACCGTGAACAGCGACTCGACTCCGTGGATTCCATACCAGAATAGATCGGGATGAGTTGGTTCCAGTGACGCCGGACTTGTGGTTTCACTACTAAGAACTTCACCAATCGAACCAGCTCGGACAGCAAGTGAATTCTTTCCGAAACGGAGCGACGACGACGAGAAAACCGGCACGCGATATTTTTTGGATGCTTCAAAAATCGCGATCGCGTCTGGCAGTGATCCAGCAATCGGCTTGTCGATGAAGCAGGGCTTTCCTGCTTGTAAACAGGGAAGCAATTGTTCGAAGTGAGGCCGACCATCGTTGGTTTCAATTAATACAGCGTCAACCCGTTTCAATAGCTCGTCGATCGAATCGACAATTTCCACATTCAGCTTTTTCATCTCTTCGATATAACCAGGCACGCGTTCAACGCTCGACTTGATGTCAGGGCTTCCTTTGGGATAGGCCGCGACGACTCGGACTCCTTCGAGACCAGGAACGGGCGGATTCGCATTCATGGTTTTTGCGAAGGCCGGGGCGTGTGATGTGTCCAGTCCGATGATTCCCACGCGAAGTGTTTTTGGCTTCGCATCGGCCGCAGCATGCTGAACGGCCGGGGTGGCCTGTTGCTCCGTTGTGGCAGGAACCGCCTCAGCCGCGTCGGCCGGGCGTGATTCGGTCTTGGCAGCCGTCAACTCTGAAAGGCCCACAGCAAGGAACGCAACATTCCAGAGAGCGACCGATTGATCCTGACTGGCTGTTGCAACCTGACGTCCATCGTGAGAAACGGCCAATGACGTGATCTTGGCTTGATGAGCTTCGATTGCAGCGAGCGGGTCACCCGTTTCGAATTCCCAGATTATCAGTTCATTGTTACCCACAGCTCGGCCTCCGCTAACACTGATTGCTGTTTCTCCATCCGGATGCACGACAATGGCATTCGTCGGTCGCGAATGGCCAGCAAAAAATCCCAACGGCTTGTCTTTGGTCAGATCATAAACATTAACGCGTTCATCCACACTGCTTGAGAGCAGATAGTGGCCATCGGCAGAGAAGGCGACGCCGGTCGCTGCTTTCGAGTGTAAATCAAATTGATGTCGGATCGATCCGGTTGCAGCGTCCCAGACCTTAACCTGTCCCGGTTTCGTCGGTCGCATGTCATCGCCTGCCGAAGTTGCCACCAGGGTTCCATCCGATGACCAGGCGATACCCGTTACGGGGTATCCGTGCCCCTTCAGCATCCGCGATGTCGGTTCGTCTTGTAATGTCCAGATCCGTCCTGCTTCGTCCTCACAGGCCGTTGCCAGTCGCTTTCCGTCCGGAGAAAAAGCAACGCCAGTGACATATCCGCGATGCCCTTTCAACTCCTGAACAACATCGCCCGTTGTGGGGTTAAGTACAGTTGCCTTCTGATAACTGCCTGCCACCAGTGTTTTTCCATCGGGCGAGTATGCCAGACTGCGGACCTGGCCTGATTTCAGTTCAATAGTTTTCGCGACCGATCTGGTTGAGAGGTCAACCATTTGAATCCTGTCCTTCAAGCCAATCGCCAGCGTTTTGTCATCGGCGGAGAACGCAACGCTGGTGGCCCAACTTGGAAGCCCTGTGAAACGAGCCAATTCTTTTACCTGACGGCCTTTCGTCGGTGTTTTCCCCGCGCCTAAAGCGTCAAGATCTTTACGCACGTCGACAGCCAGTCCAATCGACGAGAACAACCACAGCTGTGCAGCGAAAAGACCGAAGATCATGCGATTCATCAAGGATTCCTCGAAGGTGGAGACCGCGTCCAAGTCGTGTTTGAACGCATTCGTTGATTCGCGTAATTATGTCAGGTGAAAGGCGATTCGGACAACTCGCCGAGGTCGATCGTCTTATATTCTTCGGAAACTCTCGATGAATTTCTTTTCTTTAGGCATTGGATCTCACTGCCCCTGAGATTCTTTGGGCATGATGACAATTATCAAGGTCGCAAGCGGACCAAAAATGAGCGAAAAAAACCACCAGATCAGTCCGCTGTGCCCCTTTGACTGAGCCAAGCCTGCGTTGATCAGAGACAACGTTCCCCATCCGACGAAGAACGACGAGTTTTCGAATGGCATGAACTGATCCTTATTTTATGGTTATTCTTGTGATCCATTACTTCATGATACGCGTTGTCCCAATGTTTTAGTACTTGTTTGCCGAAGAAGGAAAGAACATGCGTCATCGAATCTGGATCGTCGCAGGGCTGGTTTTATGTGGCCTGGCTTTAGTGGCATTCGTACCCTTGAATCATTGGAAAGAGCCTCTACCTACCGAGGTGACACTTAGCGATGGGACAATCGTCCGGTTCGAGAAGGTGTTTGTCGGAACGACCTCGTATGATTCCTACTCTCGCATCAAAGGCTTTCTGACGGACTACGTTCCGAAAGGGTTTCAAAGTCGAATGAGTGATCGGATCAAAACGACGTTTTCCATCCAACCGAATCATCTGGGAGTCTTATTTTCGACCTGGACCAAAGACGGCAAACGCAAACAGGATTCACCCCAGTTTCTTTCACGAATGGAATTCGTCGAATCAACCGGCTATGTCTTCGACTCGCCGGTAACTGGTCAGAATGCGTCATACAATCTGAAATCCATGTCAAATCCGGCATTTCCACGGCGCGATCCAATACTTCACATACGGCTGTATGAACTGGGGACAGATCGACGACTGTTTGATCTGTCCGTTCCAAATCCTGGATATCAGCCACGCGTGACGGAATGGTCGCCTGAAACGATCCCCATCACCAAAACGCTATCACCCCTCACGGTGACATTGAAGCGAGGTCCTGCGGAGTTCAAACACCAGTATCTTTCCGATGATGACATCGAAATCAAATCCACTGATCCGCGATGGATTCTTACGCGCCCCAAGCGACATTTCTGGTCGTCAGATACGACTGGAAATACGACTTATGTGTTTCCGGGACTTTCGCCGTACGAACCTGTTTGGAAGTTAAATGTTCGTTTATGGCGAAGTTCTGATGCTGAGTTTTCTGCGGATGAGGTATGGAAAACGCAATTCTACCCGCTTCCGTCATCGTCAAAAGTCGAAAGGCTGGACCTGAAGAAGACTCTTTTGGGAGTCGAAGTTGAAGTACCGATGCTTGCCCCTGCAGGGACCGTCCAGGATGACGGCACCACAATAAGCGTTGAGAAACCTACTCCTAACGCGGCGACTGGAATCTCTATGGAATGGGGAAGTGGCAAAGGAATTGGCCCGTTCCGAAGGATTCATTCAGGGCTTCCGTTTATTCCCGTGATCTACTCTGCGGTTGATGAGGAAACTGAGTTAATTCTTACGATTCGAGATCAGAACGGAACAAAGCTTTCGTTAGACAACGGCGGAACATATGGTATGAACGGCTCAAACATGCGAATTGTCCAATTCGAGCCCAAACCGGAATCGACCGATGTGCAACTGGAAGTAATCGTCAATAAAGGCCGAACCGTTGAGTTTTTTGTCACGCCACCCAAGCCTGGCAATCGCAAGGATGTCCAGCCGGGGAATGCCGCTTCGAACACTGCCGCGCCTTCAGACGAATCGTCGAATCGCTAGACTATGTCTTCTGTGTTGCCAAGCCGTGAAATTGAGGGATCGGAACACGGACGCGTCTGTAACCATCGAGAAAATCGTCCAGTTACGGCAAAAGATAGGCTTCGCACGTGCTAACGCTCGTCCAAATGAAGTGCCTCCGCGATCGATTGTCTTATTCTTTTCCGTCCGATCTTGGCTCCGTATGTTGTCAGATGGTCGTCGTCATAGTAGAGCATATTACGGGCATCCAACACGAAAGCCTCTGAGTCTTCAACGTAGATATCGTAAATCGGGATGACGTCGACGGTTTTACGTGTTCTCGCGAGTTTCCGAATGAGGTCTCTCCCGGCATTCACCCTTTCCGTATTTCCGATGGGAAGGAATTGCTTGCGATCAATCTCCGGTTTGATTCCTCGGAAGATCAAATATTGCAAGGCGTTGCGGTTTCCGACAACTGCAAGTTCAGGCGGCTGCTCCATTAAGAGCGTTTTCGAAGAATGCTGTTCAAGAATATCTAGCAAAGCATTTGCTTCAGACTCGGAGGCATATTCCCATCTGACGCAGAGAATTGTTACGTCAGGTTTCCATAATTGAAGTAGTTCGATACGTGACTTGTCGTAAAGATACTTTTCCTCCGAAGTCAATTGGAGGCTTTTTTGATTTCTGCTTAACGGAATATTTATAAAGGGAGAAACTCCGTTCATCGTAATAAACGATGTCTTAATTTCCAGCTCTTCAGTAACGGATCGGATTGCATCAGCCCACATTGATCCATGAGAATCACCGAGAACAACGATTCGTGGGTTTGTGTTGTCCTGCTTCCCAATGATGATTCCACCATTTCGATAAGCGTCTT
>JBAXBD010000327.1:0-6997 GCA_037142165.1 Schlesneria sp.
GTTTCCACGGACTACGAAAACGATCTCGGTGGAAGCGGCAAAACAGCCTGGGTGAAGATCCTGGTCGATTGTGTGACATTGGCGAGTCTGTCGGCGAACAACCTGGCCGATAAAGTGATTGCCGTACTGGAGCCTTTTCGGGGCGCAACGGCTGGCGGTTTCATTGATGGGATTGAGCTGCTTGACCGCAAGGGTGAATGGGCTGCCACCGATGACGGCCGTGAAACCGGGGAATATGTGGTCGAGGTCGAACTTCACGTGTTTTACGTCGCGAATTGAAAGCGATGATCCGAAAGGGCGCACATGGCCACGAAACGAATTGCCAAAGGGACAGTGCTGCAGCTGTCGATCGCTTCTGTGTTCACGACTGTGGCACTCTGCAAAAAGATCGATTTTCCCGACGACGAAACTGAGTTCTACGACGGGACCGCTCTCGATTCGACGGATAAGGAAGACGGCACCCCAACCGGTTTTGGCGTGCCTGGCAGCTTGAGTGCCGATCTGTTTTATGATCCGCTGGACAGCGTCCATCAAAAGCTACTGACGAGCCGGGCGGCGAAGACCGTCGAGACGTGGCAGATCACCAATCCGAACATCGGTGCGACGACTCACCTGATTTGTTCGTTCACTGGAGCGATAAAGAAATTCAAACCAACCGCCGCCGTAAGTGCGGGCCTTGAGGCGAGCCTTGATGTTAAGCTCGCGACGTGCTCGACGTATAACACGCCGGCTTAATCGAACCAAGACTTTGAACAGAAGGAAACGAAGGTAACGAAGGGGAAGCCAAAGAGGTCCGCTCCTTCCTTTTTTGATTTCTTCCTTCGTTACCTTCGTTGCCTTCTGTTCAATCGATTTTTAGGAGTTCGCCATGCAGGTAAAGCTGATCAAAGATTGCACGGGCCCCAATCCCGCCTTCGATCCGAAGAAACCGGTCGATCAGGCGACGAACTGGCCAACCGTCCCCAAGCCGGCGGGGACTGTGATCACAGATCCGGACGCTCATTACCTGATGTATGGCGATGATCCAAACGCCGTGGCTGTCGATGCCGAGGCGCAAGCAAAGTTCATTGCCTATCAAAAAACCCGTGCCGCGGGCCTCGCCGCTCGCAAAGCGGGTTTAAACACGGCTGACGGGACAGCGTCCGACGCGACCGAAGATCAGGCAGGGAAGTCGCTTTGATTAGTAGCCTGGGCTTTAGCCCGTGCTTTTGAAGAAAAGAGTGCACGGGCTAAAGCCCATGCTACGAAGGAGTGTTTGCGATGGCGTTTTTGACTCGTGAAGCGTTGCTGAAGAAGCGTAGCCGGCGGACCAAGACGGTCACGATCTCGGCGAATCATCCCGATCCGGAACTGGCTGGCAAAAGTGTCGTCGTCCGGTCGATGAGTGCCCGGGAACGAGCGGATTTTGAGTCTCAGTTCGCTCACCCGAAGACGGGCAAGACTCGACTCGATCGAGCGGCTGAGATTCGCGAGCGACTTGTTGTGGCTACAGTTATTGACGAGTCAGGCAACGCACTTTTCACGGATGACGACATCGCGGCCTTGAAGGAAGTCGACGCGGCGATCCTGGAGTCGATCGTGAAGGCCTCGCAAGAGCTGAACGACATCAGCGAGGATGACCTGAAGGATCTCGAAAAAAACTGATCGATGACCCGGTCCGCATGTTCGCTTATGAACTCGCGTTAGAACTGGGTCACGTCGACGTCGACAAGATGCTGGAGTCGATCACGCCCATCCAGTTTGAAGAGTGGCGGATCTTTGGTCGTTTGCGGCCGTTTGGCGATCGCCGGGCCGATCTGCGGAATGCGATGCTGGCGATCGCGATCGATGCGGTTGTCGCTCATGCGGTCGGCGGCGATCCATGCCTTGAGCCGGAATCGCTGATGCCGTTCGATAAGCCGGATTCCGAGACAGACGAGGACCGGGAAGAACGCGGCTGGGAGGACCCGGAATTGCAAATGGCCAAGCTGGAACTCCTTGCGCAACAGTGGTGCGCGAAGTAATCCCGTGCCACTGCTTCGGAGTCTTCGGAGAAGCAGTGTTTTAAGAGCACTGCTTGACCGAAGACGCTCAAGCAGTGGCACAAAACATTATGGCAACCGTTGGATCTCTTGTTGTCAATTTGCTCGGCAACACGTCGCAATTCCGTTCCGAATTCGGTCAGGTGCCTGGCATCTTGCGGGGTGTCACGGGCAGCGTCATGAATTTGCTAGGCATTGGAGCCGGCCTGGCGGGATTCGGTCGCGGGATCCAGCTTGCAGCGAATGCCGAATCTGCGGCCGTCTCGTTCGAGGTCCTGACGGGTTCCGTCGAAAAAACGAAGAAGATCCTGAGCGAACTGCAGCAGTGGTCCGACAAGTCCCCGTATTCTCTGGCCGGAGGAACCGAAGCGACCAGGCTGCTTTTGAATTTTGGAATTACGGCCGAGCAGGCATTACCGACGCTCAGAATGCTGGGTGATATTGCTGGCGGCGATGAACAGAAGCTGCATTCGCTCGCGCTGGCATTTGGCCAATCGTCGAGTGCCGGTCGCCTGATGGGGCAAGACTTGAACCAGATGATCAACGCCGGATTTAATCCATTAGTCGAAATCAGCAAGCGGACGGGCGAAACGATGTCGGCCCTGAAGGCTCGCATGGAAGCGGGAGGGATTTCGACGGCGGAGGTGACGCAGGCCTTCAGGGATGCGACAACCGAAGGGGGTCGATTCTACGGGATGACCGAGCGGCAATCAGGAACGATGGCCGGACAGTGGAGCACTCTACGAGATACGATCGACGGAGTACTTCGCCAGATCGGCCAGCAACTTGTCGACACGTTCGATTTGAAAAAAGTGCTTTCGGAAGGGATCGGATATCTCCAGGGCTGGTCTCAGTGGATTAAACAAAACGCGAATGATCTGGTCACGATCGGCGGCATCATCGTCGGGGTTGTGGCCGGGCTGACGGCGATCCGCGTGGCGTTATTCGCGGCCGCGCAGGCTCAAGCGGTTTTACGAGCGTTGAGCGGTCCCGCGGGGTGGGCGACTTTGGCAGCCGGAATCATGGGGGCTGTTGTTGTTGCTGAGCAGCTCAATTTGATGTTCGATGCAACATCAATGAAATTAATGGGCGTCACGTCGGCAGCCAAAGGGACCGCCGAGGCCCTGAAAGAAATCGGAGGCGGTTCCGATCAGTCGGCTTTGTCGGCGGAAATTAACCGGTTGGAAGCGATCAGAGCCGAATTAAAGAAACCCGATTTGAGTCCAAACTATCGGAAAGGTTTGGAAACAAAAGAATCGGCCTCGCAAGCTCGTGTCGATTCGCTGGCTGCAATCGCAGGTCCAGCTCAGGCGGCTCAACGCCCCGTCGACGTGCTCTGGCAGAAACTGAATGACCTCACGGCGTCGGCTCGATCGATGAGCGAGGAGGATTTCGAGTTGTTCGGAGGCCCTGCGAAGATTGCCGCTATTACTGAGAAGATCGGGGAATTGAGCGGAGCGACAGCCAAAATTCAGGCCCTTCGGGATGAGATCGCCGGAGTTACTCAGGAAGAAAAGGAACGACGCAAGCTTCGGGACGAAGGAGCGTCGAATGAGGAGCTTGCGCAGGTTGAGCAACTCCAAGAGCAGGCGAAGGCGATGAAAAATCTAATGGCCGCTCGCGAGCAATTGGTTTCGAAGACTCAGTCTCCGGCAGAGAAGTTCCAAAAAGAACTGGAGGATCTGCACAAGCTGAATGCCGGCGGGTTTATTACGGACGAGCAATTTACTCGAGGCAAGCATCTCGCGGCGAATGACCTGGTCAAAGGGGAAGAAAAGGACGACGAAAAATCGGGTAAAAACACCGACCGTCCGCTGGATGCGATCCACGCCGCTTCGAGGGAGTCCCAGTCTGCCATTCTGCGCGGGATTACGAACGGGAACACGAACCCGAATAAGAAATTGGAATCATTGGCCGAACGACAAGCCAGGGCTGCGGAACGGGCGAATACGATTCTGGCATCGCTTGCCGATGCGGATAGTGCAAACGTGACGGTCATAGACTATCCTTGACGCTCGGCGGCTGGAAGCCGCCGCTACGTCTTGGAGGATCGCATGTCGACGTTCACGGTGGAACCGTTATACGGCCGCAAACTGAAAATGACCGTCAATTCGAACGGCAAGGTCATTCGCTCATACGTTGAGACGTTTCGAGCAACCTGCTCCTACCAGGCTGAACAGCTCGACGTTGGCCAGCAGTTTTTTCAAAAGACGGGGATTGGTTCGTTTAGCCGGCGTCCGACGGATGCCTTGTGCCTCTGCCGATCGATCGACATCCAGGAAGAGACCAATCGAAGCCCCTGGACTTACTTTCTCACGGTGGAATGGAACAACGATACTCCCGGCCCTGACCAGAAAGACCGCGAGAACGATGATCCGTTTGCGGACGATGTGATCATCGAATCCGACGACGAGCTTGTGACATTCCCTCTCTTCAAAGATCGAGACGGGACCATGATCGCGAACGCCGTCGGCGATTTGATCGGCGGTGTCGAGGGTGAGCGGTCGATCGAGATTGTTCGGTTTACGCGTAATGAGCCGAGACGGGATTTCGCTCGCGATCGGCTTTATCGGCACGCGGTCAATTCTGTTGCGTACAGCGGAGCAGCTCCAGGCACGTTGAAATGCCGATCGATCAAAAATCGACTGGAGTACAGAAACCAGGTAGCGTACTTCGCCTATACCTATGAATTCGCCTGGAAGCAGGACGGTTGGCAGCCAACGCTCTTGAATGCGGGGCTCTATAAGTTCGGCGGAGCGGGCGAACGAACGCCGTGCGTCGATCAATACAACGAGCCGGTGAGTGAGCCGGTGCCGTTAGACGCAGCGGGCCACCAGGTGGCGGCGGCGTCACTGCCAACTGGGGCGACGTTTAAGACGTTCAACTCGCTGAATTCGATCGATCTCTGGGGGTTGGGTTTGCCAGGGTAAGATTGCACGGGCTAAAGCCCATACTACGAAGGAGCGTTTGTGTCACGTTTTGCGGATCGCGTTTATGAGCAGAGTCGATCGACAGGGACGGCGGATATCACGCTGCTGGGACTTGTCGTCGGGAATCAAACGTTTTTTGGTGCGTTTGGCGTCGGCTCGCCGTTTTACTATGTGATTGCTCACCCAACGTTGAGCGAGTGGGAAGTTGGGCTCTCGAATGGTGTGACTCTGGTGAGTGGATCGTACGTATTGGCCAGAACGACGGTATATGCCTCGTCCAATGCGGGTGGGCTAGTTAACTTCAGCCCGGGAGCCAAAGATGTGCGGAATCCCTTTCCTGCGACGGTCGCAGCGAAGTGCGAGCCATTATCGGCGACCTCCTCGTTGACCTTCGGGGCGATCGCGGCTGGTACCAGCTCGGAGCAGACGATTACCGTGACGGGGGCGGCGGTTGGTAGCGAAGTTGTTGTCACTCCGAACGGCTCGCCAGAAGCGAATCTCATCTGGTGTGGTTATGTCTCGGCGGCGAATACCGTGACGATCAGGCTGTTGAATTGCTCATCCGGATCAATCACGCCGGCGGCTCGCACCTGGCGAGCGTCTGTGAGGTTGCCATGACGCTCGGGGAGGGATCGTTTTCGGGAGGCTCGTTGTCGAACACGCCGAAGCCTCGGCGGTTTACGATGACGATTGTGTTTGAGTTGCTGATTGTGGCGAAGGTGCGGTTTCACACGTCGACAAGGCCGAAAATCACATTGGCGACGCATGGGGAACCGAAGTGACGGCGGGAGTGATTTCGGGCGAAATCAAGGAGCGGTTGTGAACGTCTATCTGCAAAATGACATGGAATTCATCTGCGACGCGGTGCAGCTCGCGGATGACTTTTCGCCGATTATCGATATGGCTCTCGCCCTGTCGATTGGTCGTACCGACGTCACGGGCGTGATTACCAACGCCACGAACGCCAGCCCGATCGTGGTCACGTCGGCCGCTCATGGCCGCACTACCGGTGACCAGGTCGTGATCACGAGCGTCTTCGGGAATGTGGCCGCGAACGGAGCCTGGACAATCACGGTCATCGATGCGAACACGTTCAATCTCAATGGCAGTGTCGGAAGTGGGGCGTTTCTCGCGACAGGTTCAGGAATCTGGTATCTCGGCGTCTTGGGGGCGGTTGGTCTGACGATGACTTATCTGGCATCGCCTCCTCGTTACAAAACGACACTGCCGGGGACGGTTCCGCTGCTGCTCGGGTCGACTTATATTCGCGTCATTCAGGCCTCGAATTACAATTTCCACCTGGAAGACACCTTCACGCCCGTGACTCGTAAGGGCTAAGAATGACACCCAAGCGAACCGGTTTTACTGAGCGAGCGGCTCGCAAAATTCTGGACGCAACCCGCCGCGTGCTGAGTCATGGCGATCCGGTCAACTTCCCGGATTATGGTGGCGTGAAACGGTTTGGCCTGTATGAGGGCCATTTGATCACAGACCTGAGCTCGCCCACAAACGGGAGGACATCTCCGACGACCTGTACCGCCAGACGATGGGTGCCTGATGCCGGTAGTACGGCGATTCCAGTTCCGATGTCACCTGGCACATCGGAGAGTGACTATTTCACTCTTACGAATCGATCAGCGGGATTGTCGGCGCCAGCCAATACGTACGTGATTTGGATTCGGATCGGTAACGAGTTCAGGATCATCTGGTTGGATTGTCCATAATGGGAAGGCCGTGTCACTGCTGCAATACGCCGACATTGGGTTCGGGAACGACCTGTTGTTTGTATTTCGTCGCGAGCGGATTCACTGGTCTTTGCAGCCAGTTGAACGGCATCTGGGAGTTGTACCCATACTTTGCGACCGTTGGATCGACTCCCTATTGGAAGGCGTACAATCCAAATAAAGGCAATTCGACGTCTGTTTTGAACTGGTTTGCTTTCCGAGACATCGCGACCGGGAATTTCTATCTGTACATCGCCTACGGGCAGGACTTTGGCGATTACATGCCGAAGTCGGCGGGATGGAAGCTCATCAACTCCTACCG
>JBAXBD010000328.1:0-6982 GCA_037142165.1 Schlesneria sp.
CTCCCAATGCAGCTTCGCTCCAGTCGATCAGACTGACTCGTTGATCGCGAACCTGTGACGGGTCGGTAATGTTTTGAAAGATCCCCTCGGCTCGACTTTTGATCGACGTTGAACCGATTGTGGGTCGAGTCCCGATCAGTTCGCCGCTGTTTAGTCTCTCGGCTTCGGTGATTTCCAGTGGAATCGCAGTCGTTTGAATGTTCTCAAATTCCTCGGTTTGAGTATTGAATGCAGAAACAATAATTGCGGGGATGCCTGCACTCGCACGCTTTGGCCGCATTGCATAAACGAATTTCTTCCGAGTTCCGTCGATGCGTCCCGTGGGATTTTTATCGATCAGATCGAAGTCAGCGTCGAGTTCGGGAATGGCGGTCAGATCCGGAGCTGAGATCAGTTCCAGCGAACCACTTTGCGGACTACGTTCGAGTTCTACGGTCAGGGTCAGCGGATCACCAACCCGCAGTTTCGTCGGACTGGCCGTTGCAGAGACTTTGTATTCGCCAATGCCTCCACAAAAAGTGACAGGTCGAGGCGTGGGAACCTCGCGAACTTCGACGTTGACGGCCGATCCACTCGCGACCAGGCGACGAGGGATGTACTCCTTGCGCTGGAGGCCAGTCACAAACGTTCCTTTAATGAGGGCGGGGCCCAACGAATAACTGCCCGTCCGTTCGGCCGTCAGCGTGCGGGAAAGCTCATAGACAAAATACTTGATTTTCTTTCCATCCAGTCCCTCGCGAATTTCCCGATCTCTTCGCAGGTTGAATACGGCGGCACGTGGCCCGTCAAAAAACGAACCCGATCTGGTACTGACATCGTTTAGTGTGAAACCGATACCGTCGTCTGCGACAAGAGGTTGCAGCCAGCTTGCCTTGTCCGTAGCAGCTAATCCTGCAGGAGGATCAACCCAATTCACTTGCAAATGCGGCGGTCGCCTTTGAAGCGGTGCCAATGGGTCAGTTTTAGCATTGTCGGGAAGTGGCTGAACGAGGACTCGTAACGTTACATCGAAAGATTGAGTCGGATAGACCTTGGTATGGCTCGTCTTTATTTCGGCGACGACCACATCCTGCTCTTCGGCTTCGATGACTTTTAAAGGCAGTTCACTACTCGTGAGCGTCTTGCCTTCAATCGTCACTTTGGCAGGGGGAATGGAAACTTCACCGGCCGACTTCGGAGTCAGTCGGTATTGATAGATATGACTCAAAACACTTGATTTGGTGACTTTTCCGTTAATGATCGAAATCGACGATTGGTCACGTGACTGGTCGCCCGTTGCCACAACATCGAATTGTTCTTTTATCGCCGAAAGATCAGGAGCCGGTGGATTCTGGACATTACGGATTTCGACCTGATAGTCGATGCTGTCTCCGATAAAGATCTCTTCCGCACTCGTGACGACCTGAATTTCCGGAGTCTCTGCGGCCATTGATTCTTGATCTGTCAACCAAAGACAGACTGTCGCCAAGACCACGGCAACGACCCGTAATCCTATCTTGTAAGCTGGCTTCAGATTGCGAAGAAGTTCCGAGTCCGTCATTACCAATCCTTGTCAACAGGTACTCTGCCGAGAAACTGTCCCTTGAGCTTTCGATCTCGCTCGCGTTTTTCCTGCTGCCGTTCCCGGACTTTTCGCAAAGCGTCTTCCATGCGGTCCTGTGAGACTTGTCCCTGCTGCTTTTGCTGTTCTTGTTTCTTTGACTTCTGGTCGTCGTTTTTATTCTGATCCTGTTTTTGCTCGTCGGATTTCTGCTGATCGTCCTTCTTGTCGTCACCCTGCTTCTGGTCTTCTTTTTTCTGATCTTCGTTCTTTTCCTGGTCTTGGTTGTTCTGATCCTGCTTTTGTTCGTTCTTGGGTTGAGGCTTCTGGATCTCTTCCAGGATTCTGCGTGCCTCTTCAGCATGTGCAGCCGCCTGAGGAAGATCTTTTGCCTTCATTGATTTGATGGCCGATTCCATCTCTCCCACAGCCTGAGGGCCAAGTTCAATCGCCTTAAGATAGCCTTCCTTGGCCGCTTGTGTTTCCGCTGTTTGTATTTGTCCGTTTGCCGCATCGTTGGAATCTTCCTTGAGGTCCTTGTTCTCGTCCCCAGACTCTTGAGCGGATGCAGTGCTTTCCATCTGGTTAAGCTCTGATTGTGCCTTGGGAATCAAGAGTCGCGTTCGCTTGAGAGTCTTCGATTGAACTTCCTCCAGTTTCGTTAAATCGTCATCTGCAATTTGACGAAACTGCGAATCGTGCGGAGAGGAAGATGTCTGTGGTTTCTGAGCGTTGGGATTTGACGACGTCGGAGTTTTTTCATCGCCAGATGCTTCCTGGCTCCCCAGCGAATCTAACGAGTCAGAATTATCAGGTTTTAGGACTCCCGCAATCGCCGTCTGATCGGACAGGTCTTTAGAAAGCAGGGGATGAAACGGGATCACTACCTCCCAGATCTTGTCCAGTTCGTCGATTGCCGTTTGTTGGTCAGTCACTGCTTTTGCGGGCTCTTTGGCACCCAGTCGCCGGGATGCTGAAGTCATCTTTTCTCCCGCAGTGTCAGCCCAGCTTTGAAGCAACTTGATCCCTTCTTCCAGTTCCTTCGAGCCAGCGTTTGCGGCACTGGCCCCAGGGTCAGATTGAGGACGTAGCTCGGTCTCGATCTTTTCACGTAATGTTGGGAGTTCTTCTCGAAGTTCTTCCTGGGCTCGCTTCAATTCGGCGAACATGTCGGAATGGACCGGTTCTGGCAGTTGAGAGACGGTTCCTTTTAACGCCGTCTGAGTCTGAATCAGAAACTCCAGGAATTTCACCAGATTCGATTCGTCCCGGCGCTTCTGACGTTCCCGTTCTCGCCACTTGTCGGTGTAGTACTTGATCCATTGCCGGACCAGTTCAATGTTACGCCGGGACGGAGCGTGGTCAGACTGCAATTCCAGACAGTGCCGATAGGCTTGAACGGCATGCGATAGCTCATCGAGGATTTCTTTTTGTTTGTCCGGGGGGACTAATTCAGGTTTTTCGCCGCTTAACGTTCGAGCTTTCTCCGCAGCCAGCGTGCCGAGATTGAAATGTGCGGCGGTCGCAACCGATCGATCCTGACTGAGTCCCGCTTTGAGATAGCAATCACGAGCGTGTTCCAGATCGCCTTTCCGGTGTGCGGCACAGGCTTCGTCATAAGCCGCGATCGCGGCGGCGGCCGATTTTTGCTTATCAAGTTCGTCACCGGCAGCTGCGAACTGCGCCTTTGCCTCGTCGTATTGTTCCTTGGAGTAAAGTCGCAGTCCGTTACGGATCGCGGCACTCGGCTCGGTTGCGCTACAGACGGAGGCCAAACTATTGAGCATGAGAATTACCGCGATTGCGGCGTTAGGTCGCGAGTTTGCTTTCATTTTTGACTCCTTTCCGTTCCGTGGCTTTACTGGTTCCTGGTTATGTTGAGGCAATATCGCCGTTGTCCGATAGAGAGGTATCCACAAATCGATCAGCAGCGCTGCCAGGGCCATGGCAAGGAATATCTGAAATCGTTCCGATCGTCGAATCTTTTGTTGAACTGCCGATTCAGGACCGTGTCGGCCCTGAAGGTGATTGGCATAGAGTTCGCCTAAATCGTAGGCCCGAGTCCCTGCAGGGACATAGACGCCAGACGTATTCAGCGCGATCTGTTCCAGCAAACTACCATCAAGTTTGCTCCAGACCTGTTCTCCCTGATATTCAATATATGACTTTTTATCACCCTTTTGAGGAATTCGGGCACCTCTTTCGGAGTCACCTAATCCAATGGTGAAGATCGTGACATGGCGCTCACGGGCCACGGCAGCAGCTTCCAGCGGATAAGACTGCTGGTCATCACCGTCGGTAATCAGAATCATTGCCTGATCACGATCGGCGTTCGAATGAAAGACCTCAAGTCCCTTACGGATTGCATCACCAATCGCCGTCCCACCACGTGGGGCACTGTCCGGATCGAGCTCATCCAGTGACCGACGAAACGAATCGTAATCGACCGTTAACGGGCATTTCACAACCGCCTGTCCGGCAAAGGCGATCAGGCCAACCCGCTCACCTTGAAGTCGATTGAGCAATGACGACACATCAGCCTTGGCTCGACCCAACCGCGATGGAGGGACGTCATCAGCCAGCATCGATCGAGAAACATCGATCAAAACATAAAGGTCTGCGCCACGAGGAATGACCTGCTCGTACTCGGTTCCAAATCGAGGACCGGCGAGCGCCACGAGACCCGTCACAATTGCAATTTCACGCAGTACCAGTTTTATCCAAAACCGTACATCAGACTCGGCAGGAAGAATTCGTGACCACATCGCCTCCGAAGCAAATGCTTCACGAGCCCGTCGTCGTCGCCGATTTGAGTCGAGGGCAAGCACGAGCCATGCCGCACAAAGCGGTAGGATCAAGTACAAATACTCAGGGTGTTGCCATTCCATTTTGTTGTGCCATAAAAACAAAAGAATGAAGATTCTTGGAACACTAATCTGCACTAATCTACGCTAATCAGAAAATGCTCGAGACGACATGAAGAGAAGAAAACAATACTTCGAACAAACGAAACATCTCTCATTCAACGTGTTCGGCATTCTTCTACCTTTCCCGCATTTGTTTTAGTGCCAAATAGCGACGATTAGTGTTCCCAAACCACTTCTCTTCTTACTGTATTCATTTTTTCCCACGCAAATCAGAAAGAATGTACCGTTTCCACTGTAAGGCGTTTGGTTGACCGAAGTTGATCAGATACCCGACAGGTTGATTGACGATTCTCATGTAATTGAAAAGTTGAGCTTCATGCTCCGGCACCAGGTCCGAAACCGCCTTGAGTTCAACAACGATTCCGCCAAACACGATCAGATCCGGCTTGAAAAAGGCCTCAAGCTGATGCCCCTTGTATGTTGCAGTGATTGACTGTTTCGAAACATACGGGATACCCCTTAACCCAAATTCGATTTCCAGACTTTGTTGATAAATTTCCTCCGCCATTCCGTAGCCCAACTGATTAAAAACCTCGAACGCCGCTCCGATCAACTTGTAGCCTTCGTCTTCGAACATGACAGCCTCTAGAGGAAGGTGAAATGTGATTGTGGAACACGAATCTGTGCTAACTTACGCTAATCAGAAAAGCCAAGCAAAACCACAAACTGCGACAACAATACTCGGCGCAAACTCACCTCCATTTAACACTCTTAACATTCGCTTCCCACGTCCTCTTACTTCTCGCCATTGTCTTATTAGTGTTAATTAGTGAAGATTAGTGTTCCCAAACCTCTTCCCGCTTTTCTTCTCTTTTCCTTTCCGTATTGCGATTTGACTTCCTCACGGTAACGAACGAAAGCGGGTTTCGCTTAAAACACCGACTGCCAGGGCCAGCGCGAGGCCTGGCCCAGCGAACCAGGGGAATAATTCTGTGTACTCGGAATACTTTGTTTCATTGAATTGGGATTTTTCGAGTCGGTCGATTTTGGCGTAAACTTTGGCCAAACCGGCGGAATCCGAGGCGTGGAAGTATTCTCCGCCTGCGGTACTCGCAATGTCGCGTAACAGTTCTTCGTCGATTCGAAACTGAGCCGGGACGAGGACCCGTTTGCCGAATTCGTCTTCCTGAGGAACGCGGACCACGCCGTTTCGACCGATCCCGATCGTATAGACTTTAATGTCTGACTCGCGGGCGATCGTTGCTGCTTCACGGGGATCGACCGCTCCAGCGTTGTTGTCACCGTCAGTGAGAAGAACGAGCACTTTACTTTTTGCTTTGGTCCCTCGCAGTCGATCGACACCTAACGCTAATCCATCTCCGATCGCCGTCGCCAGATCCTCTTGCAGCGCTTGCGCATTGATCACTTTTCCCCTTCGATCCCGAACGGGTTTGGGGATTTCCAGACTGCGAACGATATCAACGAGTGCTCCATGATCGAGCGTCAGGGGGCATTTGCTGTCGGCGAACCCGCCGAAGGCGACAACACCGACAAGATCGTCTTTACGACCTGCAAGGCCACTTGAGCGCGAGCCGATCACGAATTCGGAAATGACGTGCTTGACTGCTTCCAGTCGGCTGACGTCCTTTCCTTCAAGCTGAAAGTCAATCGCCTCCATCGAGCCTGAGATGTCCAGCACTAATTCGATGGCGATCCCTTCCCCTGTCACTCGGGATTCCGATTTACCGGATTGCGGCCGCGCCAGGCCTGTGATAATGAGACACAGACCAACCCCGTAAACGAGCGGCATGAAACGACGGATGCGTTGCATCAGCGTTACCGGCAAGCCCTTCAGATCAGCGATACTGGAAAAGATCGCAGCGGACCGCGATTTCCGCCTGAGCCGGTACCAGCCAAGCAAGGGAATCAATGGGATGAGAAACATCCATAGCCACGAATAAAACCGAAACGAGTCCATTCCTCAGACCTCCCCGGCAGAAAGTGTCGTCGCAGCGGTGTCGGATGATCGCAGGTCGACGAATTCTCGCGCACGCAGGATCGACAGCTCAATCTGAGTCTGGTCCGGCTGTTGGGCCGCATATTTCACCATGTCTGCCGCTTCAAGGAATTCCTTTAATCGGGTGGACCGTTCTGCGGTGAAAACATCTTTTGATCGCATCTCTCGCAGGAATTCTTCCGTCGTCTGCTCTGGAGCACGCAAACCGGTCGTCCCTTCGATAAATTGGCGAACGATCCCTGTCAGGCGAAGATAGAACTCTTTGACCAATCCCTGCGAAGGAAGTTTTTCCGCCAGGAGAGCCGCAAGGGCCGCATGAGCGATTTCTTCTGGAGTCTGTTTTGGCGGCTTAATAACTTGAGACTTGCTTCGCCGCCGAATCCAGAAGGCGAGACTCGCAGCGATGACACCTGCAATGGCAAGCAGCCACCAATACCAGCTCGTCGACTGGTGAAGCGGGCGCGGCGGAAGCATTGGTTGCAGATCGGCGCGATTGGGCAACGTGTCGCCGAGCTCTGACGTCACCT
Organism: Schlesneria sp.; assembly: GCA_037142165.1. GTDB lineage: Bacteria > Planctomycetota > Planctomycetia > Planctomycetales > Planctomycetaceae > Schlesneria. The sequence goes on from JBAXBD010000328.1 coordinate 6,952, forward strand.
GTACTTCCAGTTGTTCGGATTCGCTCAACGA
>JBAXBD010000329.1:0-6976 GCA_037142165.1 Schlesneria sp.
GCAGGTATTCGCATCCTGTCGGGAGCCAGTTGCCTGGTGGATAGCGAAATGACGCACGCTTCCGTGCGGAAAAGCCTGTTAGCACAACTGAAGACATTTGAGCAAGAACTTGACTGGCTGATTATTGACGGTAGCGGCGGGGCAGGGGGACTGATTCAGAAATTCTCGCTCGCTGCCGACGACGTGTTGGTTGTCACAACGCCTGAACCGACGGCCGTTGCAGAAGCGTATTCGTCGATCAAAGGGCTGGCAAAGACTGCCGGTCCGCGACTTGGGCTACTTGTCAATCAAGCGGAATCGGCAGACCAGGCACAACGGATTCTCGATCAACTTCAGCACGCGGCTCATTCGTTTCTGCGAATTGATCTTCATCGACGTGGCTACCTGCCAAATGATCGTGCGGTTCAAACATCGGTTAATGGACGAACGCCGTTCGTGCTTCAGTCACCACAATCTTCGGTCACCACAGCTCTTTTCGAGCTGATTCAGCGGTGGAATCGACCACAGTCGACGGTTTCAGTGAATGACTACTTTACTCGTTTGCTCTTTTAAGAGGGATCTTTTCCTTATGAATCAGGCGTTGCACTTGAGCCAATCTATCGTTTTTCAATCAAATTGTTCGAAGTCGGTCCGGTTAAAAGGTTCGGGGGAAATAAGGTGATTTCATTCATATACAGTGTGATGAAATGCCGATATCAAGTTGGTGAGTAATCGCCAAACCATAATGAGATCGTGATTTAGTATTACCTGACGAAGGTAATTTATTCAGATGTGGTCAGGTCGTCAGCGCAAGTCGGCTTCGATCGAAATAAGAGTGACATTAGTAACCACGGCGCGGGCATCGACGCCAGATCCACAGCAAGATGCTGTGGGAGCCGGGGACTCACCATGGAGGGTTCGATGGTAATGAAGGTTGCAACAGAAGAAGAGATCGCCCAAGTCTGGTTGGATTTCAAACGAGATCAATCAAATCAGAACTTGCGCAACGCCCTAATCGAGCGATTTTTGCCACTGGTCCGCTATAACGCGGAACGGGTCTGGGCAAAATTGCCGGACGGAGTGGATCTGAACGATCTCATTTCGGCAGGCGTGTTTGGCCTGATGGACGCGATCGAAGCCTTCGATCTGGATCGCGGAGTCAAGTTCGAGACGTATTGCGTTCCCCGTATCCGTGGGGCGATGCTTGACGAGCTGCGTACCATGGACTGGGTTCCTCGCCTGGTTCGTAGTAAGGCCAGTAAGCTTGAAGCCGCTCGCAAAGAAGCGGAAGCCGAACTTGGTCGACCACCATCAGACGCTGAAATCGCCAAGAAAATGGGCTTGCCCATGGAAGAATACGACAAGCACAAGTCCGAAGCTTCGGCTGTGAATCTTGTCAGCCTGAATAAGAAATGGTACGAGACTGACAGCTATAAAGATGTGCGTGAAATCGACATCATCGAGGATACCAAGGGTGAAGACCCGACCGACGGTATCCAGAAGCGCGATGTCATGAAGCTCGTTACCAAGGGGCTTAATCGCAACGAACGTCTGATCATCATCCTCTACTATTATGAAGAGTTGACGATGAAAGAAATCGGCACGACCCTGGGGTTGTCCGAATCACGCGTCAGTCAGATGCATTCCAGCATCGTCGCCCGATTGAAAGATCAATTGAATCGACGTCGTCCGGAATTCGCTCAATAATTTACGGCTAACCAACCGAGCCGATCACAGATGCCAGCACCTCGACCAACAAAAAAGGTTGAGGTGCTGGCATTTCCGGCTTTTGACATAGCGGGCACATCGGGCAATCATTCGCGCGTTGACCAGGCGAGCCGAGAGGAGTATGCCCTCGGACTCTTTGTTCTCCGATTCGAGTTCAGATTCCACGAAAGAGTCCGACGGCTTACGCCTCTCGGCTCGCTTCGTAGTTCGGTTTCGCAAGTTCGACGTGTCTAAAGACGTTAACGTCAGAAGATTTTTGACGCCGCAAGACATACTTGATCCAATCAAGACTCCAATTGACGTTTGGCATCAGGACGACATATACCGTCGCAACCGAAGCGATCGTCTGAAGATGACAGGCAGAGAGTCGATCCCAATCGATCACAAGTTGGTTGGAAATTTGTACGAAGTCGACGAGCTGTTTAAATGAAATCTCACATGGCTATTGTGACGATGGAAGTCATCACTCCGAAAGCGACAAGACCAGGGAGCGTCTCAGATGCCATCACAGGATAACGGTCAGCAATCCGGGGTAAGAAATTCCCTCGGTTCAGACGAAATCAAAGCCATCCTTCAGGCCGCTCGGGACAACGTTCAGATGCCTGCAAACGATGTCTCTGACGCCGACTTCGAGCCTGGGGATATCCAGTATCTGCGAGGAGTTTCCACGCCCGGATTTGACGTGAGTAATGCCGAATTACCTCCGTTAAGTTGGCGCCAATTGCCAACCGGCCCCGAAAAATTGCTGGAAACAGCCGAACGACATATTGCTCAGGCAATCATGGATTCCCGCAGCCCCACGCCTGCCGGAACGACAAGCTCGACTTCGCCCAGGCGACAGGCGGATTCTCGAATGAAACAAATGCTATCTCAAGGCTTAACACTTGAGGATCTCGGTGAACTGGATCTCGATATCACGATTGAACTCGGTCGATCCGAACTGCTCATTGAGGATGTCCTGAAATTGCGGGAAGGTTCCGTGGTATCATTAGATAAACGAGCAGGCGATCCCGTCGATATCTTCGCGAACGGTCGACTGATCGCGCGGGGCGAACTGCTGGTCATCGACGGCAAGTTCGGCGTCCGTCTCAGCGAAGTACTTTAGCCATTTGATTTGGGCGGTTCCGTGAAGCCGGCACGTATGAATCACGGAACGATGAAGTTCGCAGCTTAAGCTGACTCCCTTCGAAAATTCGGGTACTTGTGGCAATCAATCGTGAACACCGTACAATTCACGAAAACATTGGAGAGCCCAAATGCCATCGCCGTTTCCAGGAATGGACCCGTTTATAGAAGAACCATCGTTCTGGCCGGATTTTCATCTTGAGTTGATTAGTGAAATCAAGGCTGCAATTAATCAATCGGCGCGCCCGAATTACTTCGCTCGTGTCGAACAACGCGTTTACATTTCGGACGACAACGACCCAGGTCGGCGAGTGATCGTACCGGACGTGCGGATCATCGAGAACACGGAGGCATGGCGTCACGGTTCATCAGGTTCCGTCGCCACGAAAACTGACATGGACGTCAGTGAACCCGTTGTCGTGCCGACCATTCTCGACGAACAAATTGAAGAAGTCTTTCTGGAAATCATCGATCGACAGTACAGACAAGTCGTGACTGTGATTGAAGTGGTCAGCCCAACGAACAAAGTCGCGGGTGCTCGCGGTTCCGACAGTTATCGTAAAAAACGAAGCGAAGTCCTGTCATCCCCCAGCCATTTTGTTGAGATCGATCTTCTGCGCGAAGGGCAGCCAGTTGTAACGGGCGACCTCATTCCCCCTGCCGACTATTACGCGCACGTTTCACGAGTGGAAATGCGACCGTCGGGACAGGTTTGGCCGATCAAACTGCCTCAGCGATTACCAACGATCAAGATCCCGCTCCGCGCCCCCGATCCCGACTTGAACCTCGATTTACAGACTCTTTTCACGAACGTTTACGACCGGTCTGGATACGACCTCGATACGAACTATGAAGTCAACCCGACACCGCCGCTTCCTATCGCCTACCGCGAATGGGCCGACCGACTACTTCGAGAAAAGGGCCTGAGAACTTCTTCGCCCCCGCCTGGAACCGTACCAGCTTGACGTGTTGGATTGCAAAATGAATGTCAGCAGTTCCAAACACCATCTTTCGGACGCTGCAAACACTGCTTCTCGTATGCCAAACAGCCCGTGCGATGTTGCCGTTGCAGTGCTCGCTTTCGTCGAGCTTGCGCATGCAAGTATAAAATAGTCCAACTGTCACCAATGCTGGTTGATTTGATGAATTGACTGGAATGGTTGGAACCACGAATGTCGCTTGATACGCTGAATAAATGAACATTCCTTACCGCAATCCGCGAGAACTCCCGACCAAGCCGTTACACGAGCGGACTGCGTGGGGACTGTCCCCTGATGCGTGGCGAGCTGACCTGTTTCCTGTTCAGATCCGGTTAGCGATCAATAGTCCATCAGTCCTGCATCCCTTCCACCATGCGACGATTTGTGCCTTGTTAAAGGGCGCACACAACGGAGGCGATGGAGGAAGAGAGAATGATGAGACAAGTTACCCTGATGGCGTTCTGTTTGATGTGGTCGAACAGGCAAGGATGTCCGTTGAGCCAGGGACGTCATACCATTTCGGCCTGCTATTGATCGCGGCTGAAGTAGCTGAAGCACATCAAACGCTGAAACGGTTATTGACCGGGATCGAACGGATCGGAACGGGTCGAGTTTTTAGTACCGGACTACGCGGAAATTTCCGCGTCGAACAGGTTCTGTCACTCGTTTCCGACCGTGAAAATGCGACGTCGAGTCTCAGGCCAATTCCCCGTGCCGAACTGGTTCACGACATTGCTGCGGTGAAGGATATGCGAGAAATCACTCTCAATTTCCCGACGCCACTGCATTGTGAACGCCCACGAGACCTGCGTACGGAATCACACCAATGCCTTGATGACCAGTTGTTTCTGCCGAGTGTCTTTTTACGCCGAGCCGCTCGTCGACTGCATGACTTGGGATTTTTAAGAGCGGTTCCCGACATTGAGCCGCGACACGTGGAACTGATCAGGAATGAACTGGTCTGGATCGAGACAAAATATGGTCCACCTCAGTCGCGTAAGCCATTATCCGGTGCGATGGGGCGCGTCACCCTGAAACTGAATGAAGAAAGTCTGGCCGAGATTCTTGTACTCGCCCAATACTTACGTGTCGGCGAAAAGACGCGTTTCGGATTCGGAGCCTTTCGCATCGAAGACCTGGGGCCGTCCCGCTACCAGGCGACTCGATCAGTTTCCTTACTCGAACTTGCGTTGAATCGTCATGACTTGGCGCTAGCCGCTGAGGAACGCGACGTCGAATCGGGACGATTGACGGTGCTGGCCGAAGATGTCCTGGCGAAGACCTACCAGCCAAAACCACCCAAACGCGTATTGCTCCCTGCTGCGGTTGAAGGACGTGATCCGCGTTGCCTGAGTGTGCCGCATCCCGAGGACCAGGCGATTCAGGATTGTGTTCGACGACAATTGGCGCCAGCGCTGGATCTGTTGTTCGAAGAAAGCTCGTTCGCCTATCGAAAGGGGTTGGGACGGGCGAACGCCGCGACCAGTCTGAAACGGGCGTATCAGGAAGGGTTCCGCTGGGCCGTGCGTTCCGATTTCCATCGCTTCTTCGATTCCGTCGATCATCGCGTGTTGAAACGTCGGCTTGAAGTCTACGTCGCCGATTCGTCACTGACCGATGTGATCATGAGCTGGGTCGATTCCGGAGCGATCCAGCCGGGACGTGGATTGCCAACCGGTTCATCATTATCCCCCCTGTTGGCAAATGTCTTTCTCGACCGATTCGACGAACAGGTGGCCCACGAAGGGGCCAGACTGATCCGTTACGCCGACGATTTTCTGGTTCTGTTTCGCAACCCGGCGGATGCGGAACGGTTGTTCGAAAGTGTTGAGGATGCAGCACATCAGTTGAAGTTGCATCTCAACCAGCAGAAAACCAATTTTGTTGATCTCGACCAGCCGTTTGAATTTCTTGGTTATCGCTTCTTCAAAAAGGAACAATGGCAGGTCATCAATGGTGCGCCGCCACGGCTGATTGAAGAACTCGGTTGGGAAGAAACGTCGGCAAGCCAGAATGTCGACACCACACTGATACCACTCCCAGGGGAATCAGACCAATCCGCCTCGACCGCCGCACCGCTGATGATCGCTGGCCCCGACGTGATCGGTCTCAAGGTGGAATCGAAGACGCTTGTGGTGGAATATGGTAATAACCATCCTGAGACTCGGCTGCCACGACAACGGATCGGCGATCTGGTCTTGCTTGGTGCGCCGAATATCCCGGCCGATTTCTTTCGTATGCAGCGGCAACCGCTGCCCAATCTGTGGATCGCTGACAATTCCGGGCGACTTCGTGGCGAAGTCGCCTTGGACGAACCGACAGAGATCGCCGAATTGATCTTCGCGCAGGTTGCTGCGGCCAATAGCTCTGAGCGATCCTTAAATATCGCGCGGCCGCTTGTTGTTTCCAAACTCTTGAACTACGCCACGCTGGCCGACGCGACCCCAACCCGATCGTCAAAAAAATCTGATGCCGGGCAGATTCGTGAGTTGGCGAGAAAGGCGTCGCTGGCGACAGATATCGAACAACTGAGAGGATTCGAAGGAGCCGGAGCAGCCGTCTGGTATCAATCGCTTCAGGCCCGGTTGCACATCAAGTTCAAGTTTGACAAGCGGGTTGCCCCCAATGCGGAAGATCCTGTGAATGTGCTGCTGAATCTCGGTTTCACCTGGTTATACCGTTGGGCCAGTCTGACAGCCCGTCAGACTGGACTTTCGCCAGCGATCGGGTTCCTGCACGAAAATCGGTCAGGCCATTTGACACTCGCTTCCGACTTGATGGAACCGTTTCGTCATTTGGTTGATCGGTGCGTGATCGCGGCAACACATCAACTAAAGCCGAACGATTTTCAGAAAGATCGCGACGGGGTCTTTCGGCTTCGGATACAGCCCGAAGCGGCCAAGAAATTCACGGCATTGGTTCATCAGGTATTTGCGATCTCTTCAGTCGCTCCTTGGCAGACCGAACCCCGACCATATCGTTACCAGTTGGCGTCACTGGTTCGGACATTGCACCGCCATCTATTGAATCCCGATGTCCCTTTCCAGGTGTTTCACAACCAGCGGTTATTCTGAGACGAGGTTGAGACGCCCGTTTTGGTTCGTCATTTTTTGTAGCAGAGGATTTTCAGACTTTAACCGGACGAAATCAATATGCCCCTGTAC
>JBAXBD010000330.1:0-6946 GCA_037142165.1 Schlesneria sp.
CATCGAAGTCGATCGAACTGTGACACCAAATTTGACAATCGCCGGATGACGACAAGACCGACGAGAACGAAGAGTCCGAGGGCTCACGCACCTCGGCTCGCCAAAGGAGTACGGGCGGATTCGAAGTCGGTCGAACTGCGTCGAACTCGATCGAAGTCGGGCGCGGGGAAAAACTTGGCCAAAAGCCTATGAATTACGAGGGATCGTCGAAGTCGATCGAACTGTGACACCAAATTTGACAATCGCCGGATGACGACAAAACCGACGAGAACGAAGAGTCCGAGGGCTCACGCACCTCGGCTCGCCAAAGAGGGACGGGCGGATTCGAAGTTGGCCAACTTCGAATCCGTCAAAGAAACTATGAAACACGGATCTCGGCCAACTTGTCCAACTTTTTTGAAGCTGCTTGCTGCGTTGGCTATCGTTTGAAGCCGAGAATAATGACGCCAAGTCCGACGAGCGCGATGCCGAGCCATTCTCGCAGATTCGGACGTTCTCCCAGAAAGATGGTCGCGAAAATTGCGACCATGACCAGACTCAGTTTGTCTACGGGTGCCACTTTGGAAGCGGCACCCACTTTAAGGGCGCGGAAATAACATACCCACGAAGCGCCTGTCGCCAAGCCTGACAGGACAAGAAAAAATACGGTACGGGGCGTCAGACTTAATGGATTCCGCCATTTACTGGTGATTCCGACAAACATTGCCAGAACCCAGAAAATTACAAATGTGCGGACGAGTGTCGCATAATCCGAGTCGACCCCTTCCAACCCAACCTTGGCGAAGATAGCGGTCATTGCTGCAAAAAACGCAGAGAGTAATGCCCAGGTAAACCAATCATTCGTGGAAATCATTGCGACTTTCAACCTGGAATCACGACGTTCAATCCCAATCTACCGACTTCGCCCAAACGGCCTTACCCCGATTTGTCATGCATTGACCACAACTCAACGCAAAGTCATAATCAATAACGAGTTAAACGATCGCATCCAATAAATACCGTGAAACGTTGGCCCGACAAGCAAGCGTATGTGTGTGAACAATTGCCCGACCCGCGATTAGGCGTTGGGCCAACGAATAACCCGAGCACGCCGCTGCGAAAAAAGAAACCCCTTGTTTCACAGGGAAAACCTATAAAACAAGGGGTTCGCAATGTCGACAAAGCTCCCCGACTAGGGCTCGAACCTAGGACCTAGCGGTTAACAGCCGCTCGCTCTACCGATTGAGCTATCGGGGAAAAGTTCGTCACGTGCCATGTGATATTGAATTCTTCGGTTTGATGCAAGTCCACACGGCAGAACATTATTCTCTCCGCTTCATCGACAATTTTCAACCGGAAGCGGGACTCGAATTGACGGAACATCAAAGGACTCTGGCCTGCAGGGATTCAATCGTTGCAAGCCTCGAAGCTACGAGTTGCGACCACGCTCCAATTTGAATAACGCCTTTGCCAGCGGTGCTGGGGCGTCCATTGCAACCTCTGTAGTCGCAACGGAATGAGGTTTTGCCGCCGTGAAATTTGGAATTCGAAACGGTATTGTTGGTGATTCTGCGCTCGGGCTGGATGCACTTTGATCTGATGGAGTTGCGGCAATCGATCTCGACTTACCAAATTGCAGAACGTTTTCCCTCAATTCGACCTCAGAACCAGCAGTTGTGGCACTCGTCGTTGCCGTCGACTCGCCGTTTGAAATCGATGCTGATGCAAGCCCTTCTGAAACAATACCTTTCACCGAGGTGCTTTTAGCCAATAGCTCGAGCAATGATTTTGGCAGAATTCGTTCAGTCGATGCAGGTGTCAGTGCTGTTGGCATCTGGATGACATCGACTACGTCAGTCGTTGAACTGATATCCGTGAGACTGACCTCTTTTGAATCAACTGCAAGAACGCGACGAAGTAACAGGGCGGCGCCAACTAAGGTTCCAACGATCAGGAAAACAATCAGCACTCGAATAAACGAGAATTTCGGATGTTCACCGTCGAGGGACTCGTCCGCCAGCGTTGATGAATCATCCGAAAGGGATGACATCGCTTCCTCCTCGTCAGATTCATCAATCCACTGGGTCAACTCATCTGACTGGGTTTCAATCGCTTCGGACACTTCGGCAGCCGATGTGAGCGAAGCCAAATTTGTTGCGTTTTCCGAGGAATTCTCGTCTTCGGTGCTTACTCCATCGTCCGATACAGCGAGGAGGTCGCCGAACTTCTGGCGGCTTGGGTCGAGTGTGTCGAATTCACTGGAATACGAGTCTTGTTCCAGTTGGCGGAGATCTTTTATCTTGCGAGCCTGGCGGTTAAGGCCAAACTGAGATGCCAAGGCCGTTTCGCGGTCAATCGGGGTCGGCAAGAGTGATGGAAGTCGATGTTTTTTGATTTTGCCCGGTTCGAAGACAATGATCGAACCGTCATGCATTTGAACAGCTTTCTTGGCCGCTTCCGAACTTTGGCGGCGAGGAACATCTGGCGTGATGACATGTGTATTCGCTAGAAGGGCAATTGGCTGCCCCAATGCCTGCACAATGTAACTGGCGTTTGCCTCATCGGGATGCAGCCTGAGCACAAGCGGGTAATCAACGACATTCAGCAGCGCCACCTGGACAAACGACCGACGGCTGGTGTCCGAGTAATCTGCGCGAGTCACGCGTCCTCGTCCAGCGGAAACATCGCTATAGTTTCGCTCAGGAGAATTTGTTTTTTTTGATTCAACCAGCAACAGATCACCCGGCAAAACGGGAGAATCAACCTTGTCAGAGAAGATTTCCATTTGGCTGGCACGCCCTTGCCGGATGATTCGAATTGCAGTTGAGGCATTGGCGGTAAAGCCTTGAGCACAGCGAACAACTGCGTGCAGCTTGAGTGTTGTTGGGGTGAGTCGGTAAGTTCCAGGCCTTTCGACTTCACCCATGATGGAAACATAGAGTTCATTGACGTTGTTAGCTGCCGGGAACGAAACGACTTTTGCCGAAGAAGATGTGATTTCCTGGGCCGCGACAGATTTTGACGACAACGCGACACACGTCACCAGGACGGCAATCATCAATTGGAAGACTCGCGAACTCATGGTTCGTCCTCGGAGCCCAGGCGGCCGGCTAACACCGATATACGACACACTCGGAATAATCGGCACTCGTCGCCGAACTCATTCAGATATTCCGCAGTCGGGTGAAGAAGAAAGGGGGTTCCAGCCGAGCGAACCAGAAATACGAATGAAGATCGGCGAATTTAACCGGCACAAAACGGGCGTCGGCAAAATCTGCGGGCTGGCGGGCGGGCCCCCTAATGATGTGTCACTGCTTCTCTGAAGTAGCGGATGAGGACACGATTCTTCGCTAATCTACGCGACTCAGAGAAACGCTGTGGAATTTCTGAAGTTGTTGCGTCAATGTTCAGAGCGGGTTTAGTGCCCCGTTGAGACACTGCGCTTTTTCGCCAGTTCTTCAGGGTCGGGCTGGGAATGTTGGATCCAGTTCGGCATGGTTGAACCGAGCCACATTCCAACGAACGCCGCCGCCAATCCGTAAAGATGGGGCGGGACGCATCGCCAAAGATTTTCGCTCTCTTCCAAGTAAATGTATTCCGTCGCCAGCCAGACGGGAACGCCGATCAGAATCGAGAATATCGCCCCCTGGGTTGTGGCCCGTGACCAATAGATGCCACAGACCAGCGGTACGAAGGCGACAACAAGTGTCACCTTGTACCCACCTTCGACCATCTCATACATCGTGCTTTTGGAGTTCACCGATATCGTCGTCGACACGATCGCAACGAGAATCAAAACAGTGCGCAACACCCACAACATCGTCGAATCTTTGAAGTGCCTGGTGAACTGTTGCAGAACGTTTTCCGTCAACAAGCTCGCTGGAGCCAACAGAGTCCCGCTGGCGGTCGACAGGATTGCGGACAATACCGCTCCGAAGAACAGCACCTGACACCAGATCGGTGTCTCCTTCAAAATCAGCATCGGCAGTATTGTCTGAACTTCACGAGGATCAGGTGCATTAAAGTGAGCAACATAATCCGCATTGATCACCGTCGCCGCAAAGGCGATGAACATCGGTACGAACGCGAATGCAAAATAGAAGAGACCACCGCTCAGCGTACCAATAAACGCGGTCTTTTCATCTTTGGCACTGGTCACTCGCTGAAACACGTCTTGCTGCGGGATCGATCCGAGCGACATCGTGATGAACTCGCCAATAAACGCCATCCAGGCAGATGCCGTAATGTGTGGAAACAACGTCAGCTTGCCTTGATTGTGAGCTTCGGCCAGCACCACATTAAAGCCGCCCGCTTTATTTGCCAACAAAATCGCGACGATAATTAAGCCAATCACGATCGCTGCAGTTTGTATGACGTCAGTCAACGCAACAGACCACATGCCGCCAAACAGAGTGTAGACCGTTACAATTACAGCACCAATGACGATCGCTTGATTGAGTGTGATATCGGGGAACAGCACTTTGATCACAAGGCCGAGTGCCGATAATTGTGCACTGGTCCAGCCGAGATACGAGCTGGCAATCCCGAGCGATGTCACAACTTCCACAAACTTGCCATACCTCATGTGGTAGTAATCGCCAATTGTCATTAATCCCATGCGATAGAATGTTCGGGCGAAGAAAAAAGCGACCAGAACCAGGCAGGTTGACGCTCCGAACGGATCGCCCGAAACAAACCCCAGACCCTTGTGGGCAAACTTGGCGGAGACCGAAAGCACTGTTTCAGCACCGAACCAAGTGGCGAATACGCAGGCAAAACTCATGTACAGAGGCAGCGACCGCCCCGCGACCATAAAGTCCTTTGCGCTATGCACTCGAGTCGCAGCGTAAAGCCCAACAGCGACGGTGGCCACCATATAAACAATCACACACCCAATCAGCATCGTCCGCTCTCCTGGATATTCAACCTCTCGGTTCGAGAAATTCGGCGGGTATGCTAGCAACCCTGTTGAAAAAGCAACATTTCCAGACCGATCAGTACGACGTGAAACTTAAAGCAATGGCAGAACCTCGCCGTCGCAGATGCGCTGCGGGCGATTCAAACGGTCGCGAAGTTCTTCTCGCGGAGAGATTCCCATGGCATGAAAAATCGTGGCGTGGATGTCGGGCGGAGTACAAGCCAGCGACTTGGGAAACGCCCCTTTGTCATCACTACTGCCATAGACCTGTCCACCTTGAATTCCGCCTCCCGCCATCGCCATGGAATAGACATACGGATAATGGTCACGACCGGCCGCACCGTTAATGTTCGGGGTGCGCCCGAAGTCAGTCATGACGACGACCAGTGTTTCACCCAATGATCCTCGATCGCTGATGTCCTGAAGCAGCGCTGATGTGGCCTGATCGAAGACGGGCAGCAGGCGCTTTTTTAACCGGTTGAAATTGTCGCCATGCGTGTCCCACATGTCGCCAGCAGCACCGTTCAGGTCGCCGGCGGCAAGACAGACCTGGACAATCGGAACTCCGGCCTCCGTCAATCGACGTGCCAGTAACAAGCTGTGGCCGCCAATATGTTGGCCGTACATTTCGCGAGTTTTGCGTGTTTCTCGCTCCAGGTTGTAGGCTTCTTTCACTGCAGAACCCAAGAGGATCTCTTCGGCCAGATCGTGGAAATACTGAAAGCTGAAATGTTCTGTTGTTCGACGGGAATCCGGTTCTAATGCGGCCATCAGGTTCCGTCGCGTCGTCAGCCGTGGAACGTCGACATCATTCAGGTTAAGGACTTCCGACCCCAGAGACCGCGAGACCCCTTCGAACGCTTGCCCGGTTGGAGTCCGGATGACGATTGGCTCTGATTGCACTCCCAGCCATCCACCGTATTCGCCCGCCTGCAGCGTCCCATTATCGACCAGCGGATAAGGCAATCGGACAGCGGAAGGGACTCCTTTGGGGGCTGAACGAAACTTCGTAACCATTGCGGGGAGCGATGGCCAGTCGGTCGGTTCCGGTGGAATATTTCCTACTCGCGGCGGTTTGTGACCCGTCAAGTTCCAGTACATACCGCGACCGTGCGCGGGATCGTCATGATGAATCGAACGAATAATCGCCAGTTTATCGGCCTGTTGTGCGAGTAGTGGGAGATGCTCGCCAATCTGGATTCCTGGTACGGACGTTGAGATCGGTGAAAACTCGCCCCGGATTTCGACGGGGGCATTCGGCTTGAGGTCGAATGATTCCAGGTGGCTCATACCACCCCAAAGGTAAACAATGATGCACGACTTGGCTTTGCCCGGCACTGATAATGACGGCTGAGCCTTGGCTGACTTCAGGTGCAGATAACCGGGAAGAGACAATCCGCACAGCGAAGCTCCGGTCGTCAGTACCTGCCGGCGCGAGATCAGATGTCGTGCGTTGATTCGAAACGGTTGGAGGGGCATAACTGGCAGGTCTCGATGGTGGGAACGGGACAGCGAGCAAGAAGTATTATCGCAAATTTGGAAACATAACGAAATGTCTGTCGTGCTAGACACCGCGTGCTACACGAGTTATCAACATCGCGAGGTTCCGCTTCCCTTTGGGGCAAAGCCTTGGTGGAATGGAATCGCGACATTGACAAACAACGCAGCATCGTCTGAAAGAGCTTTTCAGACGGCATTCTGGAGCAAGCTCGATTCATGAAATATCGTCGTCTGGGAAAAACGAACTGGAATGTCAGTGAAGTCGGCTATGGCATGTGGGGTATGGCCGGATGGACGGGCTCGGACATGGACGAAGTGAATCTCGCATTGCGCAGATCCGTGGCTCTGGGCTGCAACTTTTTTGATACCGCCTGGGGTTACGGTGCGGGAAAAAGTGAGGGAATTCTCGGTGATCTCGTCCGTGACTTCCCCAACAAAAAGCTCTATGCCGCCACGAAGATGCCTCCCAAGAACTGGAAGTGGCCCAGTCGTCGGGAATACTCGCTCAATGACTGTTTTCCGCCTGATCACATCGAAGAATACGTCACG
>JBAXBD010000331.1:0-6890 GCA_037142165.1 Schlesneria sp.
CTCGATCACTTGCGCAAACGCTGTCCGGTCTCCCCGCCGGAGTTGTTCGATCAGCGTTTGATCCGAAACGTTCGACAAAGCTGGTTCCCAAGGAAATCCGCCTGAATGAGCACAAATGATGCCCGACACCAACGATGCTACGCCGCAAACCAGTCAACAATCAACCCGCCTCGTGTTGATCTAGACGTCTTTTCGATCTTCAACGATCATCCAGCCCAATAGTTACATCGGAGCCTTTGGAGTCTCAAATGTCACCTGCATCCGTCGCCACCGCAAAATCACCCCGCTTAGTTGTCACGCTTTGTACTTATAACGAGCGAGAAAATATCGCCAGGCTGGTTCCTCAAGTGCTTAAGCAACTGCCGCTCGCAGACGTACTGGTCGTCGATGACAGTTCTCCCGATGGCACGGCAGACGTTGTCCGACAACTGATGTCGACGGATTCTCGCGTGAAACTCCTTTTACGAACCAAAAAAGAGGGACTTGGTGCCGCCACACTGGCGGGATTTCAATGGGCCATCGATCATGATTATGACTTCGTTCAGAACATGGACGCCGACTTCAGCCACCATCCACGATATTTAACGGCTCTCAGCGAATGCATGCAGTTTGCCGATGTCGGGATTGGCTCTCGCTATGTCCCCGGCGGCAGCATTACCGGCTGGAGTCCTCTCCGTCATTTTATGAGCCAGGCAATCAACTGGTACTCCCACATTCTGCTCGGACTGAAAGCCAAAGATTGCAGCGGTGCTTTCCGATGCTACCGAATCAGTAAACTGCGGGAACTGGATTTCGCGAAAATTCGTTCGCGAGGATATGCTTTTCAGGAAGAATTCCTCTACCGGTGTGCGCGAAACAATTGCCGTATCGTCGAAACACCGATCATCTTCGAAGACCGGATTATCGGCCAATCCAAGATCAACATCGGCGAGGTCGTTCGTTCGCTTCGTGATCTGTTCCTGCTTGGCCTCGAAGGAATCCGGGAAACACCTGTAACCCACGATGAGCCGTCCCCCGACGAGCCAGTCACGACGATCAAATTCAATTCAAACAGCATGCCTGACAATGAAATTAAACAGGCCAGCCGCGCTGCATGATCCGTTAGCCATTTGAGGTCATGAGGCTGAGTTCACACCTCGGAATCTGATCCACGCCCCTTTCCGCTCAATAACGCTCAGGATTCAAAAGCTTGTCCATTTCTGGCGACTTCATATTCTCTGGAGTCGCCAGAAACTCGCCGGTGCCGATCCGCTTTTCGACCTTTTCACCTCGGATCGATTTCACGATCGCCTGCACCGATTGATATCCCATCGTAACAGGGTCTTGCAGGACAATCCCGTGGCAAGCGGCGTCACCCACCGCACGGATGAGATCGTCGCTGGAATCAAACGCGACAAATTTCACTTTGCCCACGAGTTGCGTTTCTTTCAAGGCAATCAATATCCCATTCGCGTTGGGTTCACAGACGGCAAAAATACCATTCACCCGATCCTTGAAATTGCTCAACACTTGAGTCGCTTTATCGAGCGACTGTTCCGGGGTCGTCCCAGCGTACTCTTTCGATGAAATCACTTCGATTCCCGGAAATTCTCCCTTCAGCGTGTCAAGAAAACCTTCTTCACGTTGTTCGGTACTTTCGCTTCCCGCGTTATATCGCAGCAGGATCACGCTCCCTTTTTCTCCCAAAACCTTTGCCATGTGACGGGCGGCCAGTTCGCCTCCTTTGCGATTGTCGGTCGCGACATAGCTAACGATTTTCGATTCGTCTTGAAGCGCACTGTCGAAAATCACGACCGGAATCCCTGCTTCAACTGCGTCCTTAACCGGCCCGATCAACGCCTGTTTGTCGAGCGGCGCCAGGCAGATTCCATCCACGCGATTGGCCACAAAATCCTGCACAACATTAATCTGGCCGTCACGATCATTCTCAAGCAATGGTCCTTTCCAGAGGACCTCAATATCTCCCAGATCCTTGGCGGCCTGAACCGCGCCTGCATGCACCGATTTCCAGAAGATGTGAGTCGTTCCCTTGGGAATGACGGCAATCCGCAATGGTTTGCTTTTCGCCCCGTCAGCAACGTGACCGGGCTCTTTTTTCGTCACCAATGGATCTTGATTTCCCGAACAACCCATCACCGCCGCAAAGCAAAGCATCGAACAAAACAGATACCGCATGATGTCATTCCTCTGAAGAAGGTATCGCAAGATGGTTTTTATTGGACAAAACATAGGACCAATAGGAAATATATGCCCAATAGATATATTCGACTATCGACTCTTGTCATTCCGCCAGTGCATCTAGTAACTCCCAGCGTTCGAATGTCGTGGTCATTTCCCGTTCGAGGGCTTCCAGTCGTTTCGTCGCCTTAGCAATCACAAGCTTATCCTGTTGATAGAACTCCGGCGAAGCCATTGTCGTATGAAGTTCGCGTTGCTCTTTTTCAAGCTCTTCGATTTTTCGCGGCAATTGTGATAACTCTTGCTGCTCCTTAAACGTCCGACGACGAGGGGCATCTGCGGTCACCGATGGAGCACTGACTCGACTGGCAGGGGTGGACGGTGCACGTTCAACTGATGACTCTGCGATCGCCTTTCGTTGCGCCAACCAGTCATCGTATCCACCCGTGTAATCTCTGACGAAACCTTCTCCTTCGAACACAAGAGTATTCGTGACCACGTTGTTAAGAAAAGCACGGTCATGACTCACCAGCAAGACTGTACCAGGGTAATTGACGATCAACTCTTCCAGTAGATCGAGCGTCTCGGCGTCGAGATCATTCGTTGGTTCATCAAGCACGAGCACGTTCGATGGCTTGGAAAACAGTCGGGCCAACAACAGTCGGTTTCGTTCACCCCCCGAGAGATAGCGTGCCGGACTACGTGTCCGTTCCGGTGTAAACAGAAAATCTTCGAGATAACCAATAATATGCCGCTGCTGGCCATTGATGGTCAGAATGTCTTTCCCTTCAGAAACATTTTCCTGGACCGTCTTTTCTTCGTCGAGCTGAGCTCGTAATTGATCGAAGTAGGCCACTTCCAGATTCGTCCCTCGCTTGACGACTCCTGACTTCGGAGTCAATTCCCCAAGCAACAGCCGCAGCAGTGTCGTCTTTCCTGACCCGTTCGTGCCGATGATCCCAACCTTATCGCCACGCATGATGGTCGTCGTCAAATCTCGAATAATCGGCCGTGAACCGATCTCGTACGACAGGTTCTTGACATCGACCACCAATGCTCCTGATCGTTCTGCTTCTTGAATCTCGACTTTGACGTTGCCGACCTTCTCACGACGAGCTTTCCGCTCTTCACGAAGCTTTTTCAATGCACGAACCCGTCCTTCGTTTCGCACACGCCGAGCTTTGACTCCCTTACGAATCCAGGCTTCCTCCACCGCAAGCTTTTTGTCAAACAGAGCCTGCTGCTGCTCTTCCGCTGCCAACGCCGCTTCTTTGCGTTCCAGAAAGGTCGCGTAATCACACGGCCAGTCGAACAGGCGGCCTCGATCCAGCTCAACAATCCGGGTTGCCAGTCGTTGCAGGAACACGCGATCGTGTGTGACGAAGATCAACGTCCCGCTGAACCGCTGCAGGAATTCTTCCAGCCAGCGAATTGCGTCAATGTCGAGATGGTTTGTCGGTTCATCAAGCAGCAGAATATCTGGTTCTGAAACCAGTGATTGACCCAGTAAGACTCGCCGCTTCATCCCCGACGAAAGACTGTCAAACATGGTCAGAGGATCAAGCTGCATCCGCTCCAGCATCTGTTCGATACGGTGCTCTAATTGCCAACCCGTATCATGATTCAAGGTTTCGGCACGTCGCTCCAGTTCAACTCGTTCCGCCTCGGACAGCGATGCATCAGGATGGTGTAAGTGAAATTGAGCCGCAACTGCGATCCCTTCTTCCCCCAAGCCGGCTGCCACTTCGTCAAAGATTGTACCGACACGTCCGACGGGAACATCCTGAACCAGTCAAGCAATTCGAATTCCCGGTTGATGGTCAACCAGACCCTGGTCTGGAGGCAATTCCCTGACCATCAGCTTCATGAGGGTTGATTTTCCGGTCCCGTTACGACCGAGCAGCCCCACACGCTCGCCACGTTCGATCTGCAAATCGATATGCGACATCAACGGAGGAGTACCGAAGCCAAAACTGACATCTCGCAAACTCAATAACGCCATCCAAATCCCTGTCTTACTTTTACGTCCCGAACGATTACCGCCGGGATTCTATCCAAAAATCGATCACTCTGCGGGGCTCTTGTACGAAACATCAGAGCAGAACGTAAGGAGAAGCCGACATGACAAATACAAATGATTCTATTCGACTCGCCTCGTTGCTCGCTGACTTGGTATTCTCAAGAAAGCTGACGCATCAATCTGAAAACGAAATACCGCTCATATGCCCCCAACCCCCGAACATTCGCCGACTGATGTCCGCATGCGCGGCTTCACCGATCGTGCCACGGTTGAAGCCGCTTTGGCCTGGATTGATTCTGCAATACCTGTTTTTGAGCACCTCGATACGGAAGTCATCCGTGCCAATGAAGCCGCGACTCGTATCCTAGCAGAAGAGGTAAAAAGTTGCGTCGATGTCCCAAGTTTTGCACGGTCGATGATGGACGGCTTTGCCTTACGTAGCGAAGAAACTTATGGCGCCTCCTCCTACAACCGGCTCCCCTTCAAAGTCATCGGTACTTGCCTGCCCGGTGTTCCATTTTCCGGACAGATTGAAACAGGACAGACCGTACGCATCATGACCGGAGCACCGCTTCCCGCTGGCGCTGATGCCGTACTTCCTGTCGAAAACACCGAACTGGACGGTGCGACAATGCTGAGCCTGGGAGAAGTCTCGTCGGGCAAACATGTCGGAACGATTGGTGAGGATATCCGAATCGGCGATGTCGTCCTTCAAAAGGGCCGGAAGTTGCGCCCCCAGGATATCGGAGTCATCTCGTCCATCGGCGTCAGTCATCTATCAGTCGTCCGTCGGCCTCAAGTGCGAATCCTGATTACAGGCAATGAATTGCTTCCAGCGGGAACCACACCCATTGATTATCAAATCGCCGATGCCAATGGACCGATGCTCTCCGCATTAATTCAACGGGACGGCGGTGAAGTCATTTTCCCCGGCATCGTTCGAGACGAGCCTGACTCTATCCGTCAGGCCTTACTGGAACCGGCTGATATCATCCTCGTTTCCGGAGGGTCGAGCGTCGGCCAGGAAGACTTTGCACCGAAACTGCTCGCCGAATTGGGTGAAGTCGCCATCCACGGTATCGCCATGCGGCCAAGCAGCCCGACCGGGATGGGACGACTGCAAGGACGCCTTGTGTTCCTGCTCCCCGGCAACCCTGTTTCTTGCCTGTGTGCGTACGACTTCTTCGCGGGCCGAGCTATTCGAGCGATGGGTGGTCGCGCGAGAGACTGGCCGTATCGCCGAGTACTCGTTCGCCTGGCACGTAAACTGGTATCAACGGTTGGTCGAGTCGATTACGCACGAGTTCAAATCCAGGGAAACGCAGCCACACCGATGGCAATCGGTGGAGCTTCGGTCCTCAGCTCCACAACACGGTCCGACGGATTTGTCATCGTCCCTTCCGACAGTGAAGGTTTCCCCGAAGGTGCCGAAGTCGAAGTTTTTTTGTATTGAATTGAGTGAATCATGTCTGGCCAGGACCAGTTTCTCAATGTGATCGATCGAGACGAAGCCGAACGCCGGTTCCGCGCGGCACTCACATTAGCCCCACTGGGGATCGAACGAGTCGCGTTGGCGGATGCGCTTGGCCGAGTCCTTTCCCAAGATGTGATCGCCCGCGTCGATGTCCCCTCGTTTGATCGTTCAAACTTTGACGGGTTTGCAGTCCAGGCAAACGACACGTTTGGCGCAACCGAAATGTCGCCGAAGTCCGTCCGGCTTCTGCCGGATACGCTGGATGCCGGAACTGAACCAATCATCGAATTACAGTCGGGTGAAGCGATCGGGATCTCCACCGGTGGAATGATTCCTCGCGGAGCAGACGGGATCCTCATGATCGAATCGGCCGACGTGCGGCAGGATCGTGTAATGATTCATCGAGCCGTCACACCGGGTTTCGGAGTCTCCTTCGCCGGAACCGACATCTCGACCGGCGAAACCGTCCTGCGAATTGGCACCGTGCTCACCAGCCGCGAAACGGGCGTGCTGGCCGCCCTGGGTGAAAGTAACGTCGATGTGTGGAAAATGCCAAGGGTCGCCATCATCTCCACGGGTAACGAGATCATCGCTCCTGGCCAACCTATCCGACCCGCCTGTGTCTATGACTCGAATTCACAAATTCTCGCCGATGCCGTTCGTGAACTGGGCGGTCAACCACACTTCCTTGGAATCGTCCGAGATGATGTCACCGCCCTTCGAGACATGGTTCAAAAAGCACTCGCTGAATCCGATCTCGTCCTGCTTTCGGGCGGGACGAGTAAAGGAAAAGGAGACCTTTGCTTCCGAGTCGTCTCGGAATTCAACGATCCGGGGATCGTGGCTCACGGAGTCGCCCTAAAACCAGGAAAGCCGCTTTGTCTGGCTGTCACCGGCGGAAAACCTGTCGTGATTCTTCCCGGTTTTCCCACATCGGCGATTTTCACGTTTCACGAATTCATTGCCCCCGTGATCCGGCTACTGGCTGGCCGATCGGTTGAATCTCACGAAACGGTCAAAGCGACGCTGGCGGTGAAAGCCAATTCCGAAGTGGGCAGGACGGAGTACTTACTGGTCGGCCTCGTCAAAACCGATTCAGGTCTGTCAGCATTTCCCATGGGACGCGGTTCCGGTTCGGTAACAACATTCAGCCGAGCGGATGGCTTTGTCACAATCCCACGTCATACCGAAATTGTCGAAGCGGGTCAGCCTGTCGAA
>JBAXBD010000332.1:0-6858 GCA_037142165.1 Schlesneria sp.
GTCTGGAAGTCTAGGTAAAATAAGGGGGAGTTTTCCGACTATTCTCAAGATACTGTGTTTGATGATTTTACGGACCGATAACTAGAGCGTCGGGAACAAGGAATTCCCGCAAACGAATCTAAAATTCTCGCAAAATCGTTTTAGGTCGAACATCGCCCGGCTGGTGGGTCGGTTCAATCGGGCACGGTAAGGCACGCTGGAAATTCAAGGAGGGATTTATGCCTGTTTTGAAGCTGGTTCGCGGAGCTGCGGTTTTTCTCGCTACTTTGGGAGTTGTTGCTCCAATTTCTGCCGTTCAAGCGGCTGATGCAAGTCAAAAGGCAAGTCGCACGGCTGTCGCGACAATTGCAGCTGACGTATCGCAGTCGTCGAACGGTCTGTTCGCAGGACGTGTCGTCGATCACGCCGGAGCGGTTGTTGAAAACGCTAACGTTGTCGTTCGTCAAGGGGCCACTGAAGTGGCTCGCAGTCAAACGGACAAAGACGGCATGTTTTCGGTTAAGAACTTGAAACCCGGCACATATCAAGTGAGCTCAGGAACGACGGAAGGTCATTTTCGGATCTGGAACGAAAAGACCGCACCACCATCGGCTCGAAAGAACGCATTGATCGTTCTTGGACATAACGGTGCCCGCGGCCAATACGCCAATTGTGACGAATGCCCTCCAGGTGGCTGGTGCGGATGGCATAGCCTTGATCCAACGATCTGCCTGTTGACAGCGGGGGTTGTGGCAGCAGTCGTTTTGAGTGCTATCACGCTATCGAAGGTCAATACGCTTAATAACAATCAAAACCCGCAGCCAGTTTCTCCTTGATTTGATGCGAACAGAAAAATCGCCTCGGGGTGAAAATTGACTGGTAAAAACAGAGCCGGACGTTCATTGAACGTCCGGCTCGCTCGTTTTCATTCACAATACGAAAGTGAATCAAACTACACTGTGGGCGTTCGCCAGTTCCTGCCATCATTCCTCATAAGTTCGTCGGCCGCAACGGGCCCCCAACTTCCGCTGGGATAAGGCTCGGGGACCGTGCTTGATCGACTCCAGAAGTCAAGAATCGGCGTAACGAACTGCCAGGCGGCGTCGAGCTCATCGCTTCTCATAAATAGCGTTGAATCACCGCGAAGAACTTCCAGTAGCAGCCGTTCATAGGCTTCCGGAAGAGGTTGCGTGAAGGTCTTATAGTCGAAGTCCATTGTGACCGGATGAATTTGATACTGCATTCCGGGACGTTTCGTCGAAAATGAAAGCTTGATCGACTCGCTTGGCTGGATTCGAAAGACCAATTTATTTGGCTTTGCTCCGACGAGTTCACACATATTGCCGTCGCATTCGACAGTGTTGAACAAGTTCAACGGAGGCAACTTGAATTGAATTGCAATCTCAGAGACGCGTGAACGCATTCGCTTTCCGGTTCGCAGATAAAACGGCACCCCTTCCCACCGCCAGTTATCAATTTTGACCTTCATGGCGACGTAGGTGTCGGTTTTCGAATCCTGAGGAATCCGCTCTTCGCTCACGTAGCTAATCGCGGGTTTTCCATCGACATCGCCGGCAGCGTATTGCCCGGAAACGACCCAATTCTCAATTCCGCCCGGATTTCCACCGCTGAGGGTCTTCAGGACCTTGAGTTTTTCTTCATGCAGATCGTTCGAGTTAAAAAGTGCTGGTGGTTCCATCGCAATCAAGCAAAGCAACTGAAGCACATGGTTCTGTAATACGTCGCGCATGGCACCAGAATGATCATAATAGCCTCCTCGTCCCCGCTCGAGGCCCTGTGATTCTGCCACGGTGATTTGAACATGATCAACGTGATTTCGATTCAACAGAGGTTCGAAAATCGAATTTCCAAATCGAAACAGCAGAATATTCTGGACAGTTTCTTTTCCCAGATAATGGTCAATGCGGTAAATCTGTTCTTCCCGCAACAGCCGTCGAAGGTTGTCGCTCAATTCCCGGGACGATTGCAGATCGTGGCCAAACGGCTTCTCAAAGACAACTCGCAACCACTGGGACTCATCACGATCCGGGATCATGTTCACGAAGCCAAGGTGCTCGATCGCAGGAAGAAAGAGGTCGGGCGACGTTGCCATATAAACGATACGGTTGCGACCCGTTCCCTGCCGATCTTCAATTGCTTCCAACTGATTCTTGAAGTCTGAATACCCATCGGGCATGGCAATGTCCAACTGTCGATAAAACAGCCGTCGGGAAAAGCGTTCCCACTGTTCTGGTGAAATGGGACCATCGCGGAATTGTCCCTTCATTGCCTCGAAAATCTCCTGGCGGAAGCTTTCGTCGGTCTTTTCACGACGAGCGACCCCGATGATCGGAGCCTCGTCTGAAAGGTAACCGTCACTCCAAAGGTCGAACAACGCAGGCATCAGTTTTCGAGCGGTGAGGTCACCTGAGGCACCAAAAATGATGATGCTCGCCGTTTCCGATTGAGGGTGGAAATCGGAAGCCTTCGCCGAGACAGTTGAAGACGATTCTGTCATTTGAGTGGACCTTTACTGCCTAAAGCTGTTCGATGATGAGAGGGATCAGTTTGGCCAGTTTTTCGCCACCCTTCGCCGCGTTGGCAAGAATTTTTGGGACTTCGACAGGTTCAAGATGGTCTGGAAGGCAAATATCTGTCACGACAGAAAACCCAAGAACCTTCATCCCGCCATGTATTGCCACGAGAACTTCTGGAACGGTAGACATCCCTACGACGTCGGCTCCCATCTGCTTCAACATTCGATACTCGGCCCGAGTTTCGAGGTTCGGCCCGGGAACAGCAACAAAAACACCCTTGTGAAGGTGAATACCCACCGAAAGCGCGCTCGTTCTTGCTAAATGAATGAGAGACCTTGAATACGGTTCGCACAAGTCGGGCCACCTTGGCCCCAGCTGATCATCGTTCACTCCACGCAGCGGATTATCAGGAAGAAGATTGATGTGATCTTCGATGACTACGAGATCTGCCAGATCCAACTGCGGACTGATTCCTCCTGCCGCGTTCGTCACGAGCAAAACTTCGGCACCCAATGCCCGCATGACTCGAACCGGAAATGTCACCTGCTTCAGGTCATATCCCTCGTAATAGTGGAACCGGCCTTCCATCGCGACAATCGGTTTTCCGCGAAGCAGTCCACAAACAAGGCGTCCGGCGTGAGACGGCGCCGTTGATACAGGGAAATGCGGAATCTCACCGTAGGGAATACTTGCCTGCTGGTCAATTTGCTCTGCAAGACCACCCAAGCCCGTCCCTAAAATTAACCCAACTTTGGGAGTCCCTTGCCAGAACTGACGGACATATTTGACCGCATCCTCAATTTGGACCGACAAATTCTGCATTGAGACCTCTTCAGCAAGTTGAATTCAGCAAGTAAACAGACTACCTCAGCATCAAAAGACGTTTTATCAAAGGCTTCAGGAACGCGAACACCGGTCAGCAAACCTGCCGACCGGTGCTACGATCCGTGTTACCATCGAACTTCAATTCGACGAGTCAAGCATTCGACGAAACAAAAGCTTAATAATCGTCGTCATCATCGTCTTCGTCTTCGTCGTCATCCTCGTCGTCATCGTCATCATCGAATTCGTCATCGTCGTCGAACTCGTCTTCGTCGTCGAATTCATCAAATTCGTCATCGAGTTCGTCTTCATCATCCAACTCATCGAGTTCATCATCGTCATCTTCAAATTCATCATCGTCGCCGAAGCCATCTTCGTCGTCGGCGGGTGCGGCATCGTCGTCATCAGCCATACTTGGTGCAACAACAACATCCGTAGAAGACCCTGAGAAGAGCCCCTCGGGCGTGTTAGGGAGCCAAGCGGCCAGTGCATGTTCTTCTTCGAGCAAGACTCTGGTCATCGGAGCAAACCTCAAATACTCGTACTTACGGGACTCAAAAATTGAAAAACGGACGTGAGATCTTAAATGCAAAAACGTCGAAGGCAACCTACATTATTTCGTCGATCACAATTTTTTGGACGAATTCTTCGGTCACAAATTCGACCACCTTGGACTTCGCAATTTTCCCTTACGGAAGCCGAGGCGACAGAACCATTAGTCGAGTTTTCAGACGTTGTCAAGCGGCGACGCAGGGCGAATCCGTTTTCTGTCGGGATGATCGGTTTTCCTGGGCAAGCTGTCAGCAGAATCTGAGCTCTTCGATCCATTTTCCATAGGCCATTATCTGGTCGACGTCACCATCGATACAACCGGTATTGTTGTCTGTTGGAATGGGAATCAGCACTTGAGAGGTTTCGAAAATTGATTTGGTCTCAAGACGTCTTTCTCACACTTCGATCAGACGACTGCTGATTGTTCGGTCACCCTGGGAGGTTTACGGCAACGAGGTGTTTTCATCGGGACAGCGTCGAAGCCAAGACTTTTCAGTTCGATGACAAATTCGTCAATATAACCATGTGTCACCATGATCCGTTCCGCTCCCGTGGCGGTAATCGCGGAAAGTAGCTCCCCGTGGTCTGCGTGATCGGAAAGCGGAAATCCCTCCTGGACTCGTCGTGACTGGTTTCCTTGTGGCAACACCATCCACCCTGAAACAAACGCGCTGGAAAAATGGCCCAAATGCGGAAAACCCTGAGCCCAACGAGCTGACGGCGGTTGCAAGATCAGCGATTGTCCCCATTCGTCAATTGTCATTCCCGCATTTGGAACCCTTGTTTTGGGAAGACTCACCCCACTTTGACGGTAAAGCTCGTTCACCGTTTCAATATCGCGGTGAACGAAAATCGGTCCAATTGATGGATCAACCCCCGCGAGTAATCGTTGCGATTTCCCGAGCGCGTAACTGTAAAGAAAGCTGGCGCGATTGAGCACTTGATTGCTTCTCCACCAGTCATGGATTTTTGCAAAGGTGGCCTGCTGTGGCTCCCATTGAAAAATTGGCTGTGCAAAAGTCGACTCCGTCACAAACGTGTGACAGCGGACAGGTTCAAATGCCGCACATGTGGCGTCGGGCGCGACCTTATAATCTCCTGAAATCACCCAGATTTCACCCTTATATTCTGCCCTGACCTGTGCCGACCCAAGAATATGGCCAGCCGGATGAAGCGAAACCTTCACGCCATTCAAATCGACCGACTGACCAAATGCGAGCGGTTCGATTTTCGCATGTTGCCCCATACGGGACCACAACACGCGTCGGCCTGGTTCGGCTGTGAAGTACCGACGTGAACCTTTCACTGCGTGATCAGCATGAGCGTGAGTGATAATCGCCGTCGATACTGCCCCCCAAGGGTCGACGTAAAAGGCTCCACGAGGGCAAAAAAGTCCTGCTTCACTAAGCTTGAACAGCGGATCGCGTGACATAAATTCCTGCAATTTCTGGAGGCGACTGTTTCACATGGTTTCACGATTGCCGATCAAAGACGATCTTGAATCCGACCCGCGAAAAGTCGCTTACACCACATCGATCCGTTGCACTCACTTAACATGTCGTTCTGCAATTGGTGTCATTATGGGCACGCACTATAAAGAACTCGTCTCGAAATAACGATTGTATTTGAAAGTTGATTTCCCCTTCGGTCACTTTGCCTAAAGGGGAACTGCAGAAGGTGTGCCGTAGCCGTCTGAATTGCCATCCCAGCGGTATGCATCAAATCACATGCAGCGAATCACACAATACCAGATCCTGGCAATAGAACTCGCTTAATTACTCGAGTTCGTCATCCTTCCAATTCGCAGCAGCCCGAATCAGCTGCTCGTCAGGCGAAATCCGAAGGTAGACCAGCGCCTGACGCAAGATATTCGCTGCCGCAGGGGCAGCGACTTTTCCGCCAAATGTTTCACCACCGACGGATGATTGATTGACGACAACCAACGTCAACAGACGCGGTGATTCTACAGGAGCACCGCAGACGAACGAGCTGATATACTTGCCGTGAACGTAGCCTCCGTCCGCAGAAAGAGACTGAGCCGTACCGGTCTTTCCAAAAACGTGATACCCAGGAATTCTCGCTTTTTTACCGGTCCCGCGTACCACGACCTCTTGCATGGGATGTTCAATGATCCATTGTGCTGTATCTCGCGAAACAGTAGGAGTCGTCATCCGGGACACTGCGGAAATTGAATCTCGCTGATCGTGCAGCACGATTCTTGGCCGGACCAGTTCACCGCCATTCGCCAGCGCCGCATGAGCGGTAATAAGCTGTAAAGGGGTCGTCGCGATCTCATGTCCCATCGGAATGGAACCGGTTGAGTAGCTTGTCCATTGCTTGAGAGGCCGTAAGATGCCCGATTGCTCGCCTGGTAATTCAATTCCTGTTTTACGTCCAAAACCAAACAGTGTTGAGGCTTTTTCAAGCTGCTCATTTCCCATCCGTTCGCCAATTTTCGCCATGCCGATATTGCTCGACTTGACCAGGACGTCAGTCAAACTGAGAACCCCATAACGGTGATGGTCGTGAAGCACACGTCGACCCATCCGGTACTCGCCGTTCTGGCAGTGAAAGTTCTCGTCACGCTGCAGGACCCCTTGATCGAGTCCGTAACTGACGATGATTGGCTTAAAAGTTGAACCGGGTTCATAGATATCTGCTATGGCCCGGTTCTTCCACGAGTCTGGAGAAGCCTCCTGGGGACGGTTCGGGTCAAACGTCGGACGAGTTGCCATCGCCAGGATGTCACCATTTGTCGGATCAATGACGATGGCCGAACAGCTTTCTGGTTGCCATTCCTTCATCACCTGATCGAGCTCACGTTCGGCATAAAGTTGAACAACAACGTCCAAAGTCAAACGGACATTTTGACCAGGCACTGGTATTTGCTGATCTTTATCAAGGATTTCAATCACGAGCCCACGCGAGTCCCGTGCCACGTGACGCTTACCGCTTTGCCCCCTTAGCG
>JBAXBD010000333.1:0-6857 GCA_037142165.1 Schlesneria sp.
TTTGTACGCTTTCATGATCGGGCGGCTGGTGATCCCGTAATGGGCGCCGACGAGAATTATCAGCAGGCAGTCTCGTTAATGACATCTGCTGCCGCTCAACGGGCATTTGAAATGCACCGCGAACCGGGTCAAATACGAGATGCCTACGGACGGAATGCATTTGGTCAACAGGCGTTACTTGCCCGCCGGTTAGTTGAAGCGGGGGTGCCGTTCGTGACACTTTACAACGGTGGCTGGGACCATCACTCGAATATCTTTCCGGCATTCCGAACGCAAGGTCAAAAGCTGGATGCCGTCGTCGCGAGGTTAATAGAAGATCTCGATCAAAGAGGTATGCTGGATACGACACTGGTGATTGTCATGGGCGAATTTGGTCGGACGCCGATGATTACGACGCTGCCCGGTTCAACCACACCAGGTCGTGACCATTGGTCGAGTGCAATCTCGGTGTTGGTTGCAGGATGCGGTACGCCGCGAGGCCAGGTGATCGGAGCCACCGATCCTCGGGGATATGCCGCCGTCGAGAAGGTCTATGCACCAGAGAATCTGGTTTCGAGTGTCTATACGAAACTCGGGATCAATCCCGACAAGATCCTGTACACTGCCGCCGGACGTCCTACGCATCTGGTGAGTGATCCGCGTCCGATTACAGAATTGATGTGATATCGAGTGCGGGGACGGGAATTGATTCGTCCTTGATGTCGTATGGGATCTATCGGACCTGTTCGCGTGATTCATACAAATGGTAGTCGCGGTTTGACGAGCATTCAAAGGACACCACGGGATTGGCAACAAACATGCGTTCGCTGGTCGTCGTTTTCTGTTTGGCGATGATAATTCCTGTTGGCAACGTCTGGTCAGCGCCACCGACGCTGACGAACGTTTTTCCTGCCGGTGGACAACGTGGAACGAAGGTGGTTGCGACTTGTGCGGGAAGCTTTACATGGCCTGTGAAAGTCTGGTCGCCAGGTATCGATGTCACACCGTCCACTGAGTCGGGTAAACTCGAAATTTCGATTCCTGCGGATTTAGCCGCAGATCGGGTTTGGATTCGGCTTTATAATTCAGAAGGTGCCTCTGCATCGGTTCCATTCTTGATCGGCGCGTTGAAAGAGCTGAATGAAGTCGAACCCAATAACAAACCACGTGATGCACAAGTCGTCACGGATGCCGGAATGATCGTCAACGGAGCCTTGAAGGAGGCCGACGTCGATTGTTTCGCAGTCAATTTGGAGGCAGGCCAGACACTTGTCGCTGCGGTTGATGCAAATACCCGTCTGGGATCACCGATGGATGCGATCTTACAACTCGTATCACAAGACGGAATCGTGATCGCCGAAAACCATGATCATCTTGGCCTTGATCCGCGTCTTGCATTTACAGCCAAGACTCCCGGCACATACGTGGTTCGTCTGTTTGCCTTTCCCGCCACTCCCGACGCCAGTATTCGGTTCAATGGGGGCGTCAATCATATTTATCGGTTAACCTTAACAACCGGACCTTATGTGGCTCATTCGGTTCCTTTGTCGACGTTTTTACGCGAACCGGCGATTGTCTCGGCTGTGGGGTGGAATCTGCCCGCCGAGTTGAAGCTGAATGTAATCCCCTTTGGTGGAGCACAACTTGCTGATTACCAGGAATACGAAGTTCAGGATGAACTTCGTCGATCATCGGATGCGAAGATCGGTTTCGCTTTTACGCCAGATTTTTCAATTGCCACACGCGTTCGCATGACGTCGCAAGCGGTGATCGCGAATAATCCAATAACAGACGGGAAGATCCCCTTAGCGATTCCCGTATCGTCGTCGGTGACGGGATGTCTCAAGTCGCCTCGACAGGTCGATCGATACACGATTCCACTGGAGAAAGGCCAGCAAGTGCTTATTTCCGTCGAAGCCCACAGCCTTCATTTGCCTCTTGACCCCGTATTGACGCTGTCGTCCCCTGATGGAAAGGTGGTTGCAGAGGTCGATGACAAAGGTCCGACACGCGACACCATGATTGCACATACTGCGGTTCAATCAGGTGACTACCAGTTAACTGTCAGCGATCGGTTTCGGCAAGGAGGTGATCGGAATTGGTATCTGCTGACCGTAAAGCCTGAACAAATCGATTTTGAACTCTCAGTGACCAGCGAGTCGATCATCGTGGCTCCGGAGAAGCCAGCGGAAGTGATATTAAAGGTTCAACGTCGTGGCACGTCCGCGGAATCGGTTGGGCCAATTACTATTCAAGCGACTGGATTGCCTGACGGGGTTGTTTCATCAACGGTGACGTCTGAGACGACGGGAGCGACAGCGACCGAAGTCAAGCTGACATTGTCAACATCGGGACCAGCCTTCTCCGGACCGGTACGCATCGCCGGGAAGGCCGTACAGCCGAAGGAACTCGAGCGTTTTGCAAGAACTCCATCAAAACTTGGGGTCAACTTTCAAACGATCTGGCTGACGGTCCTGGAAAAAAAATGAAAGGTTAAACACGAAGACGACTCGTTAAACGAAGCGGTTGTCAGCGGCAATTGTGTTGTCGAATTGAACTCGGACGTTGGGTCGCGAGAAACTCATTTCGACGTTCTTGACACGGCCGACGACAACCCTGTCGATCAATGTGCCATGTCGCCAGCACCTTCGACGGGTTCACGACTGCCGTAGAAGCTGTACAGGACAGGCATCAGATAACGGGTCAGAAAGAGCGTCGTGATCATGCTTCCGACAACGACGATCGCCAGTGGCTTTTGGCTTTGGGCACCGATTCGTGTCGACAGCGCAGCAGGAAGCAACCCCAGGATTGCCGTTAACGCCGTCATCATCACAGGGCGAACTCGTTGTTCTGCCCCTGCCATGATGGCTTCTCGCAAAGGAAGCCCGTGGGCACGGTGGGCATTGAACGACGAAATCAATAGCAAGCCATCCATAATGGCGACGCCAAAGATTGACGTGAAACCAACCGCAGCAGCGATGCTGAAGTTAGTCCCGGTCAGAAACAGGGCCCAGATCCCGCCCAGCGACAGGGCTGCGACATTCATCAGGACGGCAGACGCATCGAGCAGAGAATGAAATGCGATATAGAGTAATAAAAACACGAGAAGTAATGACGCGGGAACGATCATCAACAGCCTGCCTTCACCTTCTTCCATGTTCTTGAATTCACCACTCCATTCATCCCGATATCCGGTCGGAATCAGTTTACGGACTGTTGCTTGTGCTTCTCCAACGGCGCTCGCAAGATCGCGATCTCGAACACTGAATTTGATTGCGACCAGCCTTTGTCCTTCTTCGCGCGAGACGATCGAAACTCCGCTTCTCACAAACTGTCCGTCTGGACTAAGGGGGCCATCCGGATCCAACCCCTGCGGCGTCACCAGATCGCGAAGTCGTTCGACCGGAGCAGTCAACGTCTCTGGTGGCGCACCGCTCCGTGAACTTCCCGTAATCAGTGGCTGAGCACTGCTGGAACCAGCCGCAGACAATGAGGTCCCATTACTCGAAGCTGTTTGATAGGGGACGATGACGACGTTGTCGGTAACGACGACGGGAATATCAAGGATGCTCGACAGATCGCGTCGAAGTGACTCGGGCCAGCGAACGACGATGTCGAAGGATTTTTCACCTTCGATCATGGACGAGACTGTCTTACCACCAATTGCCGTCTGAATCACATCGTGGACATCAGCAACGCTGACGTTCCAGAGGGAGCACTTTTCGCGATCGATGGGTAGTTCAACGTTAGATTGTCCCTTGATTTTGTAATAGCCGACGTCCTTCACACCAGGGACGTTCACCATCGCCGCGACCGCTTGCTTGCCGAGTTCTTCCAGTCGATCAAGGTCGGGGCCAATAATTTTGACCGAGTTTTCCCCTTGTACACCAGAAAGGACTTCGAGCACGTTGTCCCGAATGACCTGCGAGAAATTCCAATTCACGCCAGGCAATGCGGCATTAAGCTTGTCGCTTAATTCAGAAACCAACTCAGGCTTTGTCCTGGGGCGCATTGGACCGAACAACCATTTTCGCCAGCCTGTTGCCGGAAGCGTTGGTGACCATTTTTCCTGAGCCTTCAGTGGAATAAAAAATTCTGAGCTATAGAAGCCCGTAGGATCAGTACCGGATTCAGGTCGACCGATTTGATTCACGACGAGTTCCACCTCAGGAAATTGCCTCATAATTTCCCTCGCGGCCCGAGAGTTGTCGGCGTTTTCGGTGAGAGAAACGCCCACTGGGTAAATTGCTCGCGCCCAGATATGACCTTCTTCTAAAGGAGGCATAAACTCTCGGCCAAGAAACTGCAGAGAAGCAATCGTCCCCACGATCATTGCTGCAAAAACTCCGACGACAATCCAACGATGATTCAGACAATGTTCAAGATTTCTTAAGTAGCCGCGCTTCAGGTATCGAACAAAAAAGTTGTCTCCCACCTCTTTCATATTCTTGAAGAACAACATGCATAAGACCGGAGCGATTGTCAGTGCCAGGAGCAGGGCACCTCCGATTGCGAAAGCATAGGTTTCAGCCATTGGACGGAATAGCTGCCCTTCCGGGCCACGCATTGTGAATAGCGGCAGCATCGCGCAGACCATGATGATTGTCGAGAAAAACAATGCCCGCTGAATCTCGGTTGATGCTCGTACAATTCGCTGAGACAGAGGCAAGTCAGCATATTTTCCACTGCTCAGAACTCGGTGAATGTTTTCGACCATGATGACGGTCGAGTCGATAATAATTCCGAAATCGACTGCACCGATCGATAGCAGATTGGCTGACTGACCCCGAAAGTACAGCACACTAAAGGCAAATAGTAGTGCAAGAGGAAGATTGATCGCGATAATAATAGCGCTGCGCACATCGCTAAGAAACATCAGCAGAATCACAGTGACAAGACAGATACCAACGAGAAGGTTCTCTTCCACCGTCTCCGTGGTCGTTTTAATCAGAGTTGTTCGATCATAAAAGACATTGATCTGGATACCGGGCGGCAATGCACCGGGACTGGTATTTAACTCGTTGATCTTTGCTTTGATCTTTTCCAGGGCTGGCAACGAATCGGCTCCTTTACGAAGCAAGACGAGTCCCTGAACGATTTCATCTTCGTCGGTCCATATCCGATTTCCCTTTTCGTCAAGGACAAGTTGACCTTCGGCATCAACGTTCGGTCGGCTGAGGGCGACCTTGCCGAGGCGGGTAAGATGGTTGACGACAACTCCTTTTGCCTCCGAAGAAGAATCACCCGGCTTCAGGGGGCCACCTTCGACAATATCATCAACACGAATTGGCAAGTTGTTGGTTGATTTGAGGGTGATTTTGCGGATTTCCAAGAGTCGTCGTTCGTCTTCCATTCGTAGATGCCTGACGGCCGTTTGAGGATCCTTCAGTCCGAGAATCCGCTGAACTGGATCGCGGCCACGACCGATCAATCCAATGCCCCGCACAACGGCAGCCATATCGCCCTGTGTGAGATAGTCGCCACTCACATTATCGTTGCTTGCCGCAATCGCCTTTTGAAGTTGGTCGAGAGTGACACCGTAACGTTTCATCCGGTTTGGATCAGGGCGAACTTCGTATCGCTTCATCGTCCCGCCCATGCTGACGACATCAACGATGCCCGGAATGCGTCGAAACGTTCGTTCGAGGGTCCACGTCTGGATGGATCGCAAGTCATTCAATGAATAAAGCGAATGGCCTTCTGCATCTTCAGGACACGTTAATGAGTACCTGAGAATCTCTCCAATCGGCGACCGGGGTGAAATCTGTGGAGAGACATCGGGAGGAAGATCCGCAATTGAGATTCGATTGATGACTTCCTGACGCGCCGAAAGGTAGGGAAAACCATACTCAAATTGTGTGTTAACGTAAGTGAGTCCAAAAAGTGATTTGGTTCGCAAACTCTTCAGTCCCGGCATCCCGGACAAAGCGACTTCAAGCGGCACGGTAACCAGTCGTTCCATTTCCTCGGCTGATCGACCTCGGTTTTGAGCGATGATTTCGACGATCGGAGGTGCAGGGTCGGGATATGCTTCCACGTTGACACTTTGAAACGAGTGCACGCCGACCCCGGCTAACGCAATTGTCGCCAGTATCACAATCAGTGGATTGCTGACAGACCACCTAATCAGTTGCGCAACCATGTTATTGCCTTTGTCTTCGCGAAGGGGGGGAGATTTCACCCGACGACCCGTGTTTCCAAATAACCAACGCTGGGTCAAAAACGAAATGCGAGAATGATTGCTCAGCGCTGCTGCAGGTAGTCTTCGAGTTCAAGCAAGCCTCCGGCGACGACCAACTCGTTAGGTTGAATCCCCCGCAGCCCTAATTGTTTTTGTTCGTCAGTGAGTTCACTACGAACGTAGATAACATCGAAATACCGTTGAACGACTTCGACCCGACGGCGATGAAAAGTTGGCTTTGATTCGTCCGCTCGCACGTACACGATGCATTCGTTGCCAACGTCGATCATCGCATTTGAGGGGATTTCGACAACGCCACGTTCGACAGGTATTCCGACATCGGCTCTGACGAATTGATTCGCCAGCAACTTGCGCCCCGGGTTCTTGACCGACCCAATCAACAGTGCCATATGTTCATTGGGGTCGATCATCGGCGAAAACCGATCAATCTCGCACTCCAACTCTCCAAGAGACTCGTTTCCGGGAACTGTGATCGAAACCGTCAGTGGCTTGGGGAGCTGTTCCAGAACTGAAAGATCCTCTTCATATGGATGAAGCCAGACTGTGAGAACGCTGAGGTCAGCGATCTTGAATAAGTCGGCGTTGGCATCAACAATTTCGCCGACGGTCACGGCCTTATCCACAATGACGCCCCCGATGGGGGCGTAAACCGTGACCCGCGGCCAGTCTGCAGAAT
>JBAXBD010000334.1:0-6853 GCA_037142165.1 Schlesneria sp.
GTGAATGACCCGTATTGCTTCGTCAAGTTTTTGAGGCAAAGGACGGGTTCGCCGCCTGCGTTTTCCGAAGTTGCACTCATGTTCGTCTGCTTAATTCTCTACTTAAGTGATTCGGCATTGTAGGCCAACTGCGGCCAATGACATCAAAAACAATAATCTCTTCCCAATTCAAATTCACAAGAATATCGATGTACGAACCCACCAGTGCAAAAGAAAGAAGATCGGTCGCAGCAAGGTTGCATGGAATCGCTCTTGATGAGAAAGTGAGTTTTGTGCGTGAGGATCTGTACCGCAGACTTTGAGTGCTGTTTCCGTACAATTCTCGAAATGGAGATTCAGTCCGGCTTATTATTGGCGTTTGTCGATGCGGTCGTGGAATCTCGAACTCATTTCCAAAAACGATTCGTCGCGAAGATACTGAATACAACAACCCCCCGCAACTAAACCATGGTGAAACATTCATGTCCATGAATCAACCAGAACCCTTTGACAACGACAAGCTTGAGAACGTCTCTAAGCCATTGGCTTTGCCAGGGCGTGTCGGTTCACTTGATCAGTTCCGCGGCTACGCAGTAGCCATGATGTTTATTGTAAATTTCTGCGGAGACTTGAAGGCGATTCCGGACTGGATCAAGCATCACGATACATTTTTCAGTTATGCCGACTCCATCATGCCCGGCTTCCTGTTCGCCGCCGGCTTCTCGTACCGGCTCACAATGCTTCGCCGGGTTGCGCGCGACGGGGCTGCCGTCGCATATCGCCACGCGGTAATGCGCGGACTGGGATTAGTGGCCGTATCACTGGCGATGTACGGGTTTAACGGAGTGATTGCAAAATCCTGGAACGACATCACGTCGAATCAAGTCTGGGACTTCTTTGCTGGGTTATTGAAAGCAAACCTCTGGGAAACGTTAGCGATCATCGGTGTCAGCCAGATCGTCGTGCTTCCATTTATTTCTGCGAGAACTCCAGTGATCGTGCTGGGTATGCTGGGGCTTCTCGCCGGTCACATGTTGATCAGTTACTCATTCAATTTCGCGTTCATTTTTGGTCAACCAAACTGGATGGACGCCTATTGGGGAGCGGCGAAACAGGGATGCTGGGACGGTGGGATTTTCGGGACCATGTCGTGGGGCGCGATCATGTTGGCCGGTGCACTGTCCCACGACCTCGTGATCGGTCGACGGCCCGAACAAGCGGCATTCCGTTTACTTTCATGCGGAGTCTTGTTGATGGTTGTCGCGTACGGATTGTCATCGCTTTCAACAGTCTATGACGTCCCCCCTGATACCCCTCCCACACCGCGTGACATCGCCGTATCCCCAGTATTTCCGTCGAGTGCACAACTGACTGCCAGTAAGATTCAATTGGCAGAAGCTCCCTTCTTTGCTCCGCCGCCGAAAACTCTTGGCGAGTTGCAGCGACTCCAGGCAGAGGGTAAAGCGCCATCACCCCCACGTCTGCGGCCTTACAACTATTGGATGATGAGCAAGCGAATTGTCACGATCCCCTTTTCCCTGTTCGCCGCAGGCTTCTCAATGGTGATCCTGGCAGCTTTCACTTTACTTACCGACGTTTACGGCGTAACGATTGGCCTGTTTCGCACCTTTGGTACGAATGCTTTGGCCGCCTACTTCCTTCACCATGCGATTGAAATGGCCGTCCATGGGATTGTCCCGAAGGATTCACCACTTTGGTGGTGCTTGATCGGCCTGGTGATCTTTTACCTCACAACCTATGTTTTTGTCCGTTTCCTCGAAAAACAGAAAGTGTTTATAAGATTGTAGCTTTAAGAAGACTGAAAATACCTGCTTCAAAAGCCGCGTTGATCCTCGTATCCCTTTCCGATTCGTCGTAACGGTTGGGAAGGGAATGGATCATGGAGTACCGCCAACTCAATTTGACTAAAAGTCGAAGCACATCTCCCCGCTTACCGCACGATATTCTGCTGGAGCCAGACGATCCTTCCCAAACGGAAAAGTCACCGCAAATCACACCTTTCAGGCAACATCGTTTGGGATTTCTCTAAGCGTCATCGTCTTGTTTCCATCATGTCAGGCTGCTTGTCGGTTCGATGATGATGATAGCGATCATGGTCTTTTCAGCCATTCGCCCGACATGATGTTGGAGTTTCGACAAATATGTTCAAGTCACTACGGACCTCAATCGAGTCGAACAATTCAACAGTCGACACGTCGGAAGAAGTTGTGCTCCGTCTTCATTTGGACAAACACGCAATTCCCGTGACACATGATGGCTTTCAAATCGGGTCGAGTCGCCACTGTGATCTAAAGTTTAACGAACCTTCGATCCCATTTCTGCACAGCTTAATCCACAACCAACGTGGTGCAATCTGGATCGAAGCGGCAGATGAAAATGCCATATTGCTCGTCAATGACCTCCAATGCCGCCGCATGGCACTACGACACGGAGATCGGCTCAAAATCGGGTCTGCCGAACTACTGGTCGATCTTGGAATCCATAAAGACCAGAGTGCCGGTGAATCCTTCAGCGATGACCAAACCGTCGAGGAATTACATTCGCTCACGGCAGAGGAATTGTGCGATCGAATCGCGACAGAACAAGCGATGGTCCAAGAGTTGTCGGACGGAGCACGTTCTGGATGGGAAGCGTTACTGCACGCGATTGAAGCAGTTCGCGTCGAACCAGGTCGTGAAATGGTCGAGGACGGAACTCTTCCCATCCCGGAGGAATTAGTCTCTTATGAAGCGCTTTTCGAGCAGATCCAAGAACTTCACGAGACGATCGTCGACCGTTCGAGAGAACTAGAACAAAAAGAAGCTGAAGTATTGGCTTCAACATCCATCATCGAAGAGTCACAACAACGAGTCACTCAGCGACTTGATAAAATCATCGATCATTTCAACAAGGCGGATGGTTCGAATGAGCTCAGGGCAAGTGCGTAGCCGCAGTTGAGCGATTCGATCTCGGTGATTGCGTAGATTAGCAAACATTCGTTAAAGCTTACGATCCCATCAACCATCCGCAAGCGGCCACGTTCTCGCAAACCGAACTGTCGCCTTGAATGACAAGAGCTTCGTTATCGATCTTTTTCGGCTTCTAACCTTGCATTCGGGTGGCGCCTCCTTTGCAGCTCCTTCTGGAACTCTCCGTCCTTCCATTTCCGGAATTCCTTCGATGTGTCAACAAGCCATTTGAAAGCGTCTTGCATATGATTCGTTACGTCATCTCGCGTATCAGATTTGGCGGCCGCTGCCAAACTGTCGCCAAATGCGAGAAGCTTGTTACGAATCGGGTGCTTCGAATTCAGATTTCTAATTTTCTGTTTAATGGATTCAATCTTATAGACGGATTCTTTCCTGGCGAAGGCCCAGAGGTCCATCGTTTGATTTTCGGACCGCTTCCCTTCAAGTGTGCGGTGGATCATGCACAAGTCATTGTACGGCATGATGAAGTCTTCTACGCTTGCCGTCATCAGGCTTCTCCATGCAAACAACAGCGCAAGTAAGATACCCGCAAGCATGATGATATTCTTGGCATCGATTAGCTGAGGCTCTTTAAACTGACCTCTTCGCAGCTTGTGTTTGCTTTCAACTTTGTCAGTATTCGTCAGATCGCCAGTCCGTTGTTGCGATGATTGATGTATGTCGACGTTCCGTTCTGTCGCTCGTTGCGTAGGTGGACTCTTTACTTGAACAATCGCGGGCTGTCGATTGGATTCCACTGGTAGACCAGAGTCGCTTATTAATGCTCGTGCCTGAGCCGCTGGCAAAGGCGCAGTTTCCATTGAACGAACAGGTTGCTGGGCCGTGGAATGTGCTGGCGAAGGCGATGTTGACGGCCACGAGACTTGCGGCACATGCTGAACCGCCACTTGCATAATTGGCG
This sequence comes from Schlesneria sp., assembly GCA_037142165.1. Classification (GTDB taxonomy): domain Bacteria; phylum Planctomycetota; class Planctomycetia; order Planctomycetales; family Planctomycetaceae; genus Schlesneria. Next base: position 3,871 of record JBAXBD010000334.1, read on the forward strand.
GAACAGGAACCACATGTGCCGAATAGCCTCCCTTCTTCGTGTAACTCTGCGGCACGGGAATCGTGGGGCGGATCGATTTTAACGAAAACGTCGATCCGGCTTGATTCGATTTGGAGGTAGACGGGAAGAGAGCCGGAATTGCGTGCGCTTGTGTCCATTCTGATTTATCACTTTGCCGAACTCGATCCATTGGCAGAATGCGCCCCGCTTCAACCATCTCAATCATTTTCTGAAGTTCGATCGGTCCATGCTCGACGTGCCCCATCCGTACGTACCACTGAGTTTTGACCTCAGTGTCTCCAGACACAGATTGATGGTCGGCCAAAACAGATCGTTGGTCAGCAGAAACGAGTTGATGTCCCGCCGACAAGGGGTCTGGCGTTTGCGTAACAGACTCAGTTGCAGTGTTTGTCGCCGCAGACATTAATGGACTGATGCTCCCAGTTATTGTGGTTTGCGGTATCTGCTCCATTAATCGTCCGATTGATCGAACGGGCGTCCATGGGCCGTGCTCCGTGAGAGACAATTCGTCGTCAGCCACGAGTTCTCGACGGCGAGCGTACGAACAGAGTTCGTCGAAATTGAACGGTCCTCGCCCGATTTGCGATCCACGGCAGAACCACACCCCCAACGTTTTTATCGATTGATCAGCGCCACCAACCCCCGCGGTTTCGACGTCGTCGTGTCCACCATCCCAGGTGAGTGTCGAGTGGGGTAACTGCTGCACTGGATTCCGATCAACAACTCGATGTGCAACAAAGTCGTCAACGCTCATCCAATTTGATGCATTCTCGGCTCGAACTTCATGGCGACCCAACAACTGACCAGACGCAATCTCATGTTGCAGAAGTTCGAGGGAGACGGGCCCAAATTTGACTCCGAAGATTCGGTAATAATATTGCGGCATCCTAATACCTCGGTTCGAACAAAGCCCGCTAACTCAGAACCGTGCACTACATCTTGTTAAAGCTGAGAAGTCAATTCATATCCAATACTCGAGAATTCGTCTTTATCGATAATTAATACAATATGTAAATATTCTGCGTCATTCACGATACCGCCTCAGCGCACTCGTGTTAATCGCTCGCTGGAAGTGAACATGTTGACATGCAGGCCCGCCTGGAATTGACGCTTGATCACTTACCATTTGTCATTTTAATGCCAGCATCGCCCTCAATTCACTGACTAAAACGTTTTTCTGCAGGGTCGCGAATTCTTCATAAAATGTTCGCGGGTTCTTCACGAAATCTTGCCTCCGAAATGATACAAACGAAGTTTAATAGCGATGTTTTTGGCGAATTCTTCACTTCGTACGCGTGACTTGGAACGCATGAATGGCCATGGAAACCACAACTGATCGACAGGAAGCACGGGGTTCTTCTGGAAACCCGACGTTCCTTGTTGTGGATGATTCGCCAATGGATTTATTGCTCGCAGGAAAGTTGCTTTCGAAGATCGAACACTCAAATGTCTTCTATGCCAAGAATGGGGTTGAGGCACTTCAACTTGTCGAGAAACTGAAGCCGAATTTGATCCTGACCGATCTGCAGATGCCGGAAATGGATGGCTTAGAACTCGTCGAAGCCATCCGCAGGCGGTTTCCTTCGGTTCCGACAATTCTAATGACCGCAAATGGCAGTGAAGATATCGCCTTGCGGGCATTGCGTCGCGGAGCTGCGTCGTATGTTCCCAAGCGGATGCTTTCGACGGAACTTCTGGAGATTGTTCGCCAGATTGTCCAGGTATCGTGGGTCGGCGAGCAGCAGCGTCGAATTTTCGGATGTTGGGAACGTCTGGGACTTTCATTTCGACTGGAAAACGACAATTCCATCATCCCTCCACTCGTCAGCCATCTACAGCAATATCACTCAGGAATTCAGGCCTACGATGAAACCGAATCCATCCGCGTCGGTGTTGCGTTGCAAGAGGCTCTTCGTAACGCAATGCACCACGGCAACCTGGAACTGAGTTCCGAGATGCGTCGCCAGAATTCAGACTCTTACTATCAGGAAGCCGCGAGAAGACAGCATTTACCTCCTTTTGAGAGCCGTCGTGTGATATTCACTGTCGACGAATCGCCCGAGGAATCGTGTTATGTGATTCGTGACGAAGGACCGGGTTTTGATCCTGGCTCGGTTGTCGATCCGTTGGAGGGCGATAACCTCTTGAAGCCCTGCGGGCGAGGTCTGTTTCTGATTCGGATGTTCATGAGCGAAGTCCGCTTCAACGCACAAGGGAATGAAATCACGATGATTCATCGCCGTTCGAAAAACCCATCCGGTGATATCGCCGATTCTGTCACAACGCATCCCTGATGAATTAATTGTGTCGAACACTTGACTTAAACCATTGAGACATTGTTTACCTGAGGAACTGACTGATGAACCCCGTCCAGATTCAAATGTTGTTAGGCCAAGGGGAAATCGTAGTTCTGGAACTTCACGGACGATTGTCCCGCGATGAGTGGATGGACAACCGGGACCCGATTGCCGCTGCCTGTGGAGATGACGTTTTCTCTCGCAAAGTGATGTTGAGTCTGGCGAATGCGAATTATCTCGATTCGACCGGCGTGGAATGGCTGCTTGTCAGCGATCAGAAATTCAATGACGCGGGAGGAAAACTGGTTTTACATTCCGCCTCGCGGACGACCTCGGATTTCCTCAAAATGATGCGGATGCATCTCGTATTAGACTTGGTTCCGGACGAAGCGACAGCACGGACCAGACTCACGAATTACAGCAACGGAAGCCCCAAAAATGCTTAGATCCACTTTGCCGGCCACACCCATCGATCAAGAATCCACCGCCGAGAGCGGTCGTAATTTTTTACTGGATGTGGAAGAGTTCCCCGATCAGCCGATCGAACAAAGTGTGGCCGAACTGATCGATCATGCCGTTAGTCTTGGTGCCAGCGACCTGTTTATTTGTTGCAATGAAGACGATGTCGATGTAACGGTTCGGCATCTTGGCATCATCCGATATGT
>JBAXBD010000335.1:0-6837 GCA_037142165.1 Schlesneria sp.
CCATGCGGAAAAAACAAGAGCACTGCTTGACCCAAGGCGGTCAAGCAGTGGCACAAGTCAATTCAGTTGTCGCATGGTTAGTGCTTCGACTGCTCTACGATTTTCAAAGTTGTCGTCTATCCCGTATTGTGTCACAGTCACTTCGGGAAGGACACATTCTTATCGTACGTCAACGACCACTGAGGCAGTCATGGCGAAGAAGAAGCAACCAGCGAAGCTTTCCATCGGCGAGATGCGGCTGATGTCGGTTCTCTGGAAATTCGGCCCGCTCAAACTTTCGGAAGCTTTTGAGCAGCAACCGGGAGAGGTCGGCTATACCACGATTCAAACTCAACTGAACCGCCTTGTCGAAAAGGGGGCGGTCAGTCGGTCAAAGACGCGGCCAACCCGTTATCGAGCTTTGATTCAGCCCGAGATCGCGAGTGCGGGAATGCTTCAATTGTTGACCGACACACTCGGTGGTGGCAGCATCATTCCTCTGGTCGAACAGTTACTGCTTCAAAGTCCGCTCACGAAAGAGGAGGTTCAGGAGCTGAGACAAATCCTGAATCGGGTGGGTAAGAAATCGACTCGATCGAAGAAGTAGTTTCGGGGGCAGACATCCGTGTTTGAATGCCTATTGCACACTCGTCTGGCAATCAAATTTTCTGACTCGCGAAGAAATGCTGATTAGCGTTCTAAACTTTCTTCGACTTCGGTTCTTGGCGAGGCGTGTCATCAACGCTTGAACGTGATTCGTGGGTCAGGTCGGAGGGGGTCGGGCGTTCAAATTACAAAATTGGCCGAGTGGTTGAGCCAACGAATGGAGTTCGCCCGCCAGGCCAATTTTGAAATTTGAACACCCGACCCCAGAACATCACGCCCAGAATCTCATGCTTGGTTGACGAAAGATTCTGGCGGCGTGACACTGTCGTGAATCGGATTTCTCAACTCAAGCCAGCTTATTCTTTAATCCTACCCGGGAGTGCTCGTTCATGTTTTTCCGTTGGTTTTCGGCATTGATGGTCTGCATTGGTTGCTCAACTTTCGCGTTTAGCGATGAGGCAAAGTTTGAGCGAATTCCGCTGGACTCAACGTTCCGGGCAGAAGGTGTTGCTGTGGGTGACTTCAACAAGGATGGGAAACTCGACGTTGCCGCCGGCGATGTCTGGTATGCCGCACCGGATTGGAAAATGACTCGGTTCCGTCAGCCACTGACCCAGCAACAGAAACCAACGGAGGCCTACGACGGGTCGAAGGGATATTCCAATTGCTTCGCCAGCTTTACCTATGACCTCAATCGCGACGGCTGGGACGATCTTATCGTTGTCGGATACCCCGGCGACCCGTTTTACTGGTATGAGAATCCACAGAACAAAGCAGGGGACTGGAAAGCGTATGAAATCTGGCATAGTGCCTGTAACGAAACGGTCCTGTTTACAGACCTGACCGGGGATGGACAGCCCGAACTGGTTCTGGGCTCGCAGCCCGAACGACAGATGGGATATCTCACAATTCCGACGGCGGAAAATTGTCACGCGAAGTGGAAGTTTACTCCTGTCAGCGAACCGGGCGAACCGAACGAAAACGGCACATTCAAGTACTATCACGGCCTTGGAGCAGGGGACGTCAATAGGGACGGACGCCTTGATTTGATTATCCCGCACGGCTGGTGGGAAGCGCCTGAAAAACGTGATTCCGCGCTGTGGGCGTTTCATCCGCTCCCCTTGGCCAAAGACAATCAGGGAGCACCCCTTCCCGCGTCGAATATCTACGCGATGGACCTGGATCTGGACGGGGACAACGACTTGATCATGAGTTCGGCTCATGCCTTTGGAATCTGGTGGTTCGAGAATCCAGGCAAGGATTCAGCCGAACCGTTCAAGTATCACTTGATCGACGAATCGTTCTCGCAGACTCATGCTTTGGCTCTGGTGGATCTGGTGGGCAAAGACAAGCCGGCTCTCGTCACCGGAAAACGCTACTTCGCTCATATGGGAAGCGATCCTGGAGAATTTCAACCGGTGGTCATGTACTGGTTCGACATTGAACGAACCAAGGGACAGCCACCTCGATTCGTCAAACACGAAATTGAAGCGGGTAAAGACACGGGCGTGGGAACTCAGTTCACAGTCGTCGACTTCAACAAGGATGGCCGACTGGATCTTGTGCTTTCCAACAAGAAGGGAGTTAACGTGCTGTTGCAGAAGTAGCACGAAGAGCACTGCTTGACCCAAAGCGGTCAAGCAGTGGCACACGTCGAATGGCTCTGGCTTCGTGTTACGGCTTCGGGGTCTTCGCATTTCCGATCGCTGAAAAACGAAGAGCACTGTTTGACCCAAAGCGGTCAAGCAGTGTCACAAATCAATACTCGTCTTCGTCATTAAGGACTTTGTTTCATGCATCGAGATCGCATCGGTCCTTATCTGATTGAAAAACGGATTGGTGCCGGGGGGATGGGTAATGTCTATCTCGGTCGACATGCGCAGACAGGTGCGATTGTCGCGGTGAAAGAGTTACCGGCCGCCCTTGCTCGGGAAGAAGGATTTGTCCTTCGCTTCAATCGCGAGATTGAAGCGATGCGAAAATTGAACTGCCCCAATATTGTCAAATTGTTCGACAGCGGCACTGACAGTGACATCTATTATTACTCAATGGAATATGTGGATGGCGAGACGCTCACGGCCCGATTACGACGCGAGAAACGGATCCCCTGGCTTGAAGCCATCGAGATCTCTCGTCAGATCTGTGCGGGCTTAAAGCACGCTCACGACGCGGGTGTAATCCATCGCGATTTAAAACCATCGAATCTGATGCTGGGTAAAGATGGCCTCGTCAAGATCACTGACTTTGGAGTGGCCCAGGTCTTTGCTGCGGACCGACTGACGTCGACCGGTGGCTCCATCGGCACTGCCGAGTTCATGTCTCCGGAACAAGTCATCGGGACGCGAGTGGACAAACGGAGCGACCTGTATTCGCTGGGTGCTGTGATTTATACGATGATCGTCGGCCAACCGCCGTTCATGGGGCCGACCGCGTCAGACATTATGCAGAAGCAACGGTTCGGTCGTTTCGATCCACCGAAGAACTATGTTCCTGAAATCCCGACATGGTTAAACGACTTGATTTGTCAGTTACTTGAAAAGGAACCGGAAAAGCGCCCCCCAGACGCCTTCGTGACATCCAAACGACTTCAAGAAGTCGTCAATCGCGTCAAACATTCCAATGCCGGGGAGAAGGCATTACCAGGTGACGTGACACGCGTCGATTCCGATCCAGATGTCGGTCCCTTAGGGGGAACGCTGGTGCGAGATCTGTTACGACTCGATGGCTCAGGCAATGACTATTCTGCAGTATTAACACGCGCAATGAGCAACATCTGGGTGATTTTGGGGGGACTTTGCCTGATGCTGGCGTGCGCGAGCTGGCTGTTCTGGCAAATGAACCGTTCGTCTGATCCATCCGATCAGGATATTTCGGACAAGACAGAGGCCGAGCGCATCGTCCAACTGGCTCGCAAGCAGTGGAGAGCGGGAAACCCAGGTGCCGCTTTAGACCAGTTAGATGCCCTTCAATCTGTGATCAAGGATGATCCTCTGCAAACAGAGGCTCGCAATTCGATCGAACGTTTACGACGTTCGATCGTGAAATTATCGAAATCACCAGATCAAATTCTGTTTGTGGAACGAGCCTTGGCTCGAGCTGATGAATTACCTGCCGAACGACGCGATGAGGCACGTCAGATCTATGAAGGAATCATTTCACTTTATGAGTCAGACCCGCATCTTGAAACTTACGTCAAAACGGCGAGGGCGAAGCTTGAGCAGGACGCGAAGTAAAAGACAAGACAGGGAACACTCATCTTCATTAATGATCACTCATCAGAAAACGGCCAATGATCGGCGTTACTCTACCGTTTTGTTCCCTCTTATGGATTAGAAAGTCGTTTCATGTCGATGCGTTCCCTTCGTAATTCGACCGTAATAAGCTTATCAATATTGACCGTCGTATTTGCCGGGTGTCGTGGCGAAGTCCCCGTACCAAAGACAGGTTCAGTACCTCACGCACCGACATCAGCGGCAACGACGTCGGCAGCCAACACGTCTGCTGCGTCCGCAGAGGCTCCGTTTGAGATCGAATCTGATTTCCTTCCTTTGTCACTGGATCAGTTCGACAACTTTGGTGCTGAGCCAGAGACATGGACAGCAACTGCTGACGGAATTGCCTGTTCAGGAAAGCCACGTGGGTATCTCTATTCCAAGAAGCCATACCAGAACTTCACCTGGCGGTTAGAGTACCGTTTTCCGCGTCCTGAAAACCTGAAAGACGAAGCCAAGTTCAAAGGAAACACAGGCTTTCTGGTTTATATCACGGGCGAACACAAGCTCTGGCCGATGTGCCTGGAAGTTCAGGGGAAACACATTCAGATGGCCGCCGTGAAAGAAAATGGAGGTGCCCAGCCCGTCACAGTGGAAGAAGACGATTTCGCCCGCCAGAAAGCTCGTAAGCCAGTGGGGCAATGGAACGCCGTCGAGATTATTTCAAAAGAAGGCGAACTCAAGGTGACGCTGAACGGAACACCGATCGCCAAGTCTCAACCCGATTTCCTGAGCGAAGGTTCGATTGGAATCCAGGCTGAAGATCACCCCTTTGAAATCCGCCACATGCGAATCCGCGTTGACTGATGCTTGAGTGCTGACTTCCCTGCGACACATCTCTCGCCGGTTACGGCGGCAGTCGCATGGGATCTTGGCGTGTGAGAGATCAGACAGCCTGTGTCGTCCGGCGACGGTATATTCCAACACCGATTCCAAGTACCCCTAACAACATCGAGACGAGCGTCGAAGGCTCGGGAACACTGCTCAAACCATACTGAGTAAAAGTCGCAGATCCATCGGTGGTTGTCTGGATGAAAACGGCCGCGTTGTTCGTATAGTCAGGGCCATTAAAAAGAGGGTTGCCTAAACTGTCGAACACGGAGATCGCCAGTGTCGCAGTTCCATCAGAGATGTTTCCAATACCGTCACCAGTCATCGTGACACGGAATTCGAAGGATGTCCCGAATTGAGAAACGAATTGATCCGCATCAGCGACCTGAAACGCCGAGGCGTCATTGTAGAGTGTAAGAGGACCGGAACTCAGGTCACCGTTGACGGTTACAGATGGCGCGCCCAGGGGATTCTGGTTGACGGGGGAACCATCGAGAACCGTATTGCCTGAGGACGAGTAATTGCTGATCACGGCAGTGATCGGGACGCCGTTTGCGTCTCCGCCGAGTTGAAAATCAACATCACCTTTTTGCCCGGCAAATGACGAGGTGTCGATGACTACATCGTAATAGATCGATCCAGCATGGACTGCCACTGGTGACAGTACCGACGTAACGATGCTCATTGCCATCAAGCTGGTTCGAACGAGAGGTAAAATCCGCATTAAAACAAACCTTTCAAGCATTTCGGTGAACCAATTTCTCCGTCACTTGCCTTTCACGATAGCAATCTGCGGGCAAAATGAGCAGAGGCGCGAGAGATCATAAAACCAGTACAATTTCCCAACCGGTCGCAGAAAAAAATCTTGAGGGAAGTGATAATTGAAACCAGCGATATGCCGCGTCAGGGAAACACTGAAAGAAATACTCACCGATTTGCCTGTTGCCTGTTCCTTTTTGCCGACCCGGGGCCCACGGTTCTATTTTCAGGCCGTGGTATCGTCCCCTCGGCAAAAGCAACTCCAGCGGCCAGATTCAACCCGCTAAAAAACTCGCGAGTCGATCGAGGCAATGAACGGGACCGAAGTTATTCCGAAAGGAAATGGATTAAAGGTCAATCGGAATGGAGCGCCGTCGGCCGAATCTCAACCTGATTTTCTGAGCCATGGAACCGGAGGAATCCAGACCTGACAACAATTCATTGAAATTTGTGATATGCAAATTCAACCCGACTGATTGGCTGGACTTAAGGATGCGACGGCAGAGATCCCGGGCAATAATCTTGAATTCATTGATCTTCGCCGAAAATTCTGATTGACCCAGTAATCGATCCTGTTTCAGAGCAGCGTAACCAAAAGATGGTCGTGAGGATACGGGTGGCCGCGATGTTGCGTGAACGCTTCGCCGTATTCGACGCCGATTTCTTTGCCTCGTTCGGCCGACCAGCGGCGGCAGCCTTCCAGGTATTCATCAAGACCATGTTGCCGACGTAACCAGGCTCTTTGACTCTCGTGACACGCGAGCATTTTCAACTTCTGTTCGAATGTTGTTGTCACGTCAACGATGAAGTCGGTTGGCAAGGGTCGGCCAAAATAGTCGATCCCCTGAATCGCATCGACATAGTAGAGATGCGGAATTTTTCCTGTCGGATCGGCAGGGTCCCATTGATGCGTCACGTAATTTGGACAGCTTGCATTAAAGCAGGCGTCGCGAACCAGTCGACTGGTGATTTCATGATCGCTCATATAATCGACCGGGGGTGCTGTGATGACAATGTCTGGTCGTGTTTTGCGAATCACTTCGGTGACTCGACGTCGACTGTCGTTATCGTGGACGATACTGAGATCTCGAAATTCGAGACAGGTGTAGTCCGCACCGATCAGTTCGGCAGAACGTACGGCCTCCATCCGGCGAACCTCGGCGATTTCGTCCGGCGCAAGTTCCGCACTACCGCAATCGCCAGGAGTCATCGTGGCGAGTGAAATCGAGCAGCCGTTCTGCTTCAGACGAATCAGGGTCCCTGCGCATTGCAGTTCGATGTCGTCAGGGTGTGCATGAATAGCAAGGATTTTCATTGGGCCGGAAACTGTCGTCATGAATAGGGTTCCTCAAATTGCGTCAGTCGGATCGAGATCGTCGTGAACTCGAAG
>JBAXBD010000336.1:0-6820 GCA_037142165.1 Schlesneria sp.
GTGTGGTATGCTCTCTCCCATGGTTTTGTACTGCCGGTTGTAGCGGGAGTCCTCATTGTCGTCGTTCTTATGGCCGTCGTCGTAACTGCGGCCGAAAAACGTGTGGCGAAACACTTGCAAAAGGGTGAACTTGACGTTGAGGCGACACGGCCACATCGGACAATTGGAATTCAGCGACCCATTAGAGAATCGGTCTATAGAGCCGGTTGTCACTCAATAAAAAAAGCACTGACAGCTTCCGAGAGGTCCAAAACAAGAGTTCAAAGTGACGACGTTGAATTGAGTGACGTTGAAATGAACGAAGCCCAAGACGGCCATTGGGAAGTGAGTGGAAGATATTCTATTGACGAATTGAATTTGCGGTCACAGTGGAGAGTTGTCGTTCATGTCGTCACCGAAGGTGACAACCGGACTTACGAGACAACCGAAATCTGGACCGGAGATCAGCTCGACAACCTTGAATGGAAAAAAGCGTAGACTGCCAAAATAAGGAAGCGTCTTATGTCAAATGTCTCTCACCGAACCGAAAGGGAAATCTTGGAAGGTCTGGTGGAGGTCAGGAAGTCTCCGTCTGACAACGGATCACTCGAAGCCATTGTCATTCGTCCCGGATCGGAAGAACGACTCAGTTTGCAGCGATGCCGTCTCAGTCCCGATGGAGGGACGGAAGGGGATGCCTGGGCACGAGGATGTTGGTTAAAGCTCCCAGATGGCAGTCCTCACCCCGACGTTCAAATCTGTATCATGAACTCCCGGATGATTAATCTGCTGGCGGGCGAAAAACATCGCTGGGAATTGGCCGGAGACAATCTTTTTGTTGATTTGGATCTCAGCCGAGAAAACCTTCAGGCTGGGCAATTACTACGTATTGGCGAATGCGTCATTGAAATCACCGAACAACCCCACAACGGATGTGGCAAGTTCAGTCGACGCTTTGGTCCGGCGGCTCTGGCTGTCGTAAATTCTCCGATCGGAAAGCAGCTCCGCCTCCGGGGAATCTACGCCAAAGTCATTGAACAAGGTGATGTTCGAGAGGGGGATCGAATCACAAAGCGATGATTAAACAGGGCGGCGCTCTTTCAAACTTCCTATTTGGGTGCCGGCAATGATTTCAAAAGCTTTTGACGCACCATTTGTGTAAGGCTGAGGCAGCTCGGTTTTCGTGCCGATAAACTTCACTAAAAAGTTGCCGATCTTTCTAGTTAAATCATCATGATTCGCAGCCCGTTCTGTCGAGCGAAGTCGATGTGACTGTCTGTCATACAGTCGGTCTCGTGCCATGGCGAAGAAAGGGGTTTGCGTCAGTCGCGATTCATAAACGGTGTGGTATCCACCTGCTCCAACGAGAAGATCGACGGCTGGAAGGACAGCGAGAAGTGGCCACAGCGATACGCCGATTTCGCCCGCTTCGCGAACTGCTCGCTCCTCCAACGACGTCAGTCGTACGTGGCACGAACTGCCGAATTCACCGTGTAGATTTAACGCAAACTTTGCCATTTCCAGAGACTCGTCAGAGGTTCCGCAACCAGAAACGGCGATCAACGGAAGTTGACTATTTTCATCGACACCAAACACCTTTCGAGCGATCGCACGCGGAACCAATTCGTCGGCATCGCAAACCAGCCAGGGACTTGTTCGAGCGTGAACAAAATGTTCAAGCGCCCCGGTCTCTCCCGGTGAAATGACAAGATCGTAGTGCCTGACGAAGTCTTCAAGCTTGCCCCAGTGGATGTATTCGGGTTTGAGGTCGCGGTGAATGAAGACTTTCTGTGCTGAGATATCGCCTAGAGTTTCTCTCAATTCTCCGGCAATGCCGCAGGGAAAAGAATCGACAATCAAGACATCCTGCGCTTGGCAAGTGGACAATTCTCGACGACTGATCTCCATGATCTTTTCCCGGTCGAATATCGCCGGAATCTGGATGATGTCGATTTTCGGATCAAGTCGTATCAAACTCGTGACCTTGTCTCGAACCTTTTCTGGTTCCGAGGCGAGCGGGGGGCGAGTCGATGAATTTGTGAGTATTCGAGTCGCGATACCATGTTTTGCAGCTTGCCGGGCTAAGGAGATCGCTCGGGTCCAATGTCCTGTCCCACCACCCAGTGCGTAAATCATCCACAGCGATTCATCGGACCTCCCAGCCGACTGCTCAACTGGCTCCCATGTCAGATTCAAAGTCGCCGTCCTCTTCTCGTTGTACTGACCCCGCGTCCCCCTCGGTGAAATCGGCGGGGTCATGTTCTTCGCGCTCATCGACGCCGTCATCGTCAAAATCAGTGCCGGAAATCATATCGGGAGATTGTGATTCCGGTATCGGGGGAGGTGTAGGAGTCGATTTCGAGTGATAAACCGAATGCCCGTAACCGGGATAGTAATGGTAGCCATAGAAATAGGGGTCACTTCCATAGTAAGTATTTCCGTAATCGGAAGTGGTCGTCGTTTGATCGTCTCGATTCGCTTGCCGTTCGATTTGCTTCTGTCTTTTCAAGCAGGTTATGCACACAACACCTTCCGGCGTTTCCTGACCATGGTCTTCACAGATCGGTTTCTGACACCGGACGCACTGTTGAACTGCGAAGCGATCACACGGATGACTGAACAAGAAACCGGAAGTTTCCTGACACATCCCGTCATCAGGTTTAATCGTTGCCATTTGGGGTCCTCAACTTGGATTCATGTAAGACCTGATAAAGGCTGAGGAGTGATGTATAGATGATCTCGGGACCGTCAAATGTTGTCGTCGGGTCCGATCGTCGCACCGACCATTTTTCGGACGTGACGGTGGTTACGGCCAGGAGATCAGGCTCGGCGGAGACTTTTTTGATTCTGACCCAGGTCGGCAATTTGAGCAACTGGTTTGTCTGAGCTGTCACCTTTGCCAGGCTGACGTACTTCTTCTGCTTGGGAAACAGTTTGACCGACGTCACGGTCGCCAATTTGGTTTTTGACTTTTTCTTGCTTTTGCCGCTGGATGAACGAGCCCACTTTGTGCGAGATTGGAATCGGTCGTTCATGGAAATGTCATAAGCCGTACCGTCGGTGAACCGTCCTTCGAGTCGCAACCAGGGGTCTTCGAAGTACGTGACATCCCACCCGTAAACCTTTTCGCTCGCTGTTTTCTTGTCTGTACAGTCAGGAGCCGTCAGATCCATCTTTAGCTTAATCTGACCCTCTTTCGGCATGTCACGACTCAAAGCATTGACCACATCCATTGTGAGTTCGTATCGGCGATTCAGCAGATCCTGTTTCTTTTTCTGAAAGTAAAACACAGCACAGATGGCCAGCACGCTTCCAGGTATCACAGCCAGGGGGAAAAATGCAAAAAGCGAAAAGAGCGTACAAAGTCCCGCAACGGTCATAACTGTGATGAGAAATGTCAGCAACGATTCTGTTTTGCGATCAAATTCACGAATCTCATTAATCGAAGTTCGTATGTCAGCGACTGAGGCTTGATCAGTGTAGATCAGGTCTCGTTTGAATTGATTGAAGTCAAACGACATGAATCGCGCGTCCTGAAAATGCAGTCAATTCGCGTACGGAGAATTGTCATGGGCGTTCATTCTGATGCCAGAAAGATAATACGCTGTCCACATACCCGTGAGTAGCCACGCTCGTCAAAATCTCACCAGCGAATCGGCTGGATCAATTGCCCGAAAAATAGCATGGAAAGCTCGGAGAGGGGCGATGAACCCCTCCGTATGACGGACGAGGATCGAACTCGACACGCGATCGTGTTCTGGTAGGTGGCTGTTCAAGGGGTGGGCGACAACTTAATGTCAAGGAATGTCAGATATTTCGCTGGTATATGTCGCTTTTGATCGGTGTCCCGCACCGAAAGGGGCCGCCACGCATATTTCCGCTGTTGTCGCGGGATTGGCAGCCCGGTTTAAGTCCGTCGATCTGATTACCGTGTCCGGTTCACGAACTTCTCAAGTTGGAGCGCTCACGCACACGATCCCGGGCTTGCAACACACCGAATTGCCGGCGCTCGGACCAACTTTGATTGAACGAGTCCTCAGTTTTCGCACACAGCTTCGAGCGTGGTGGAGAGATCGCAGGCCCAGCGTCGCACACGTGCGGTCCATTTACGAGGGATATCCGATTGCCCGCGACAAACGACGCTGGTGCGACCAATTGGTTTTCGAAGTGAACGGGCTCCCTTCGATTGAATTGAAATATCATTATCCTCAGGTCGCAGACGACCGCGAATTGATGTGCAAATTGATCGCTCAGGAACAATGTTGTCTTGATGCAGCGGACCTTGTCATCACCGTGAGCGAAGTCAATGCACGTCATCTGCTTAATCGAGGCGTCGAGGCCAATCGATTAGTGGTGATCCCCAACGGTGTCGACACAGAGATCTTTACTTATCGAACACCACAGCCGTTGAGAGGACGAGAGATCCGACTTCTGTATTCCGGAACGTTGAGTCGCTGGCAAGGGGTTCACGTCGCGATCGAAGCCCTGGGACTTTATCGTAGGGAAGGGCTCGCCAGATTAACGATTGTTGGCGCTGGACGACCCGACCAGATCCGTTCGCTACGCGAGATGGCATCGCGTTGGAACGTCGACGAGCATCTCCAGATTCTGGAACCCGTCACGCAATGGGAACTCGCGCGACTGCATCATGAGGCCGATGTGGTTTTGGTACCGCTGATGCCGAATGATCGAAATCTCATTCAAGGATGCTGCCCGCTGAAGTTACTCGAAGGGATGGCCAGTGGAACTCCTGTCATTGCCAGCGAGATGCCGGTGACATCCGAAATCGCTGAAAACAACATAAGTGCACTACTCGTGCGGCCAGGGTCGGCAAAGGCCATCAAAGAAGCATTGATTCGGATGATTCAAGAACCAGCCCTATTGCAGACACTGTCGGTCAATGCTCGCCAACGAATCGACGATCGATTGACATGGAAGCACTCAAATCAACACCTGTTTAATGCTTACAGGAAGCTCGATTGAACCATCAGTTGACCAAAGGTCATCTAAGGCCTGCTTCAATGCATTTGCCTCACGAGTTGCGGAGAAATGTTCTTCGACGCGACGACGGGCGGCCAATCCTATTTGCTGACGTTGCCTGGCAGAGATTGCCATCAATTCCAGAATTGCTTCACCGAGATGCGTCAGTTCCAAACGTGGTAACAGGAATCCCGACCGACCATGTTCGATCGCTTCCGGGATTCCTCCCGCGTCACTGGCCAGGACCACCCGTTCACAAGCCATGGCTTCCAAAACCGAATTGGGAAGCCCATCCCAATACGAAGGTTGAAGAAACAGATCGCAAAGTCGCAAATGCCGTACAATGTCCTGTTGATTTTCCAGATGGCCAGTCACGATCAATCGAGTGTGGGCATCCGGATCTTCGGCGGCAAAGGATGTGAGCACTGCCTGATCGCGAGCGCGGACTTCGCCGATGACCAACAGGCAAACCGGACGTACACGACGGACTTCTCGAAATGCTGCCAGCATCGGGCGGATCCCCTTCTTGTGCCGCAGTTCACCTGAGAATCCCAATACCATCTCGTTCGAAAGTATCCCCAGAGACGACTTCAATGAGTCTTCAGCGTCAGCAGGTCGAAAGAGATCCACGTCAACGCTATTGCGGACGATTTGCACGCGTTGAGCGCCAGGTACAAGAACTCGAATTTTTCTTTCAAGGTCGGCGGAGACGGCTGTGACGGAATGTGCACGTGCGAGAGTCCACGTGAGTCTTGCGAAATCTCCGGGGGGAAACGTCAACAGGTCAACATCATTCCCACGAGCACTGACGGTCGCAGGAATTCCGACCGTATTCGCGAACAGGACCGACAGAAAACCGGCTGTCGAAAGATAATGGCCCCAGACGCCGTCGAATGGCACCGAACGATGTAACGATTCCAGAAGCGTCATCGTATGTTGCAGGGAATAATCCAGATTGGCGAAAAGCCCCATCCTGTGAACGACAACCCGTCCTGACAAAGCCTCACGCGGCATTTCACGAGTGTCTCGTTCTCCTGCGGGAAGCGAGCGCGACCAGCTAAGTACTTCGACGTCGATTCCCAGTCGAGCTAATGCGGCGACAGTTCGAGTCGCGCTTCTCGAGACACCGCCCAGATCCGGTGCGAATCGTTCGGTGATAAACAATAATCGTCGGCACACGGCCATAGACCGAACTCCTTTCCGGGGGAACTGCGATGTGAGACTCGACCATGTTAGTGAGGACTTGTATGGTGTTCCCAGGAGCACTGCAAACCAGACTTCGGTCCCTCGGTGTATTCACCTGTCGCTGGCAGAAGTCAGCATCGTGCCATTATCAGTTTCTCGAAAAGGATTGTTCGCCCCTCCTCCATCGAAAAAAGTCACCGACACGCGACACTTGAGCCATTGCAATTGATGTGATTAGCATGCAGCGCCAGATGATGGGTATGCAACGAAACCGAAACTCGCCGGACTTCCACCCATGAAAATCACCCGCCGGACTTTGATGACAGGTGCGATTGCCGTCCCTACAACGGCTGCGGCAACGACGTGGCTACTGGCCGAATCCGGTAAGCATGGCTCATCCGCGATTGCCATCGCCACAGACAATGGCAAGCGATTGATCACGGCCAACGGCCTGCCCGATCATGCGAGTGGCGATTTTCCCAACTGGCATGATCCGGTCCCCATGCGACCACAAAAACACAAATTAGAAATGCCGCTCAACCCCCTCGCTGCAGAAAAGCCGGTCCCACTCTTGATGTGGTTGTTCGGCGTTGCCGTGAACGGCGTTCCCTTTGATCCCTCCGGTCCCTTCTGGAATGCCGATGGTCATAGCGGCTGGCAATTCGAAGTGCTGCAT
>JBAXBD010000337.1:0-6816 GCA_037142165.1 Schlesneria sp.
CGGCCGGAAGCCGCCATGACGTGTTACGTTCCAAGGATTCGTTCCGTTCAAAGCGGCAACGGGTGACGGAAATCTTCAGGACGCCAGAACGGGTGCCAGCTTGGTTAAAGCACTGGCGATGAAGATGTAGACTGGAATTCCGATGGTGACGTTGTAACTAAACGTCACACCCAGCGAGGCAGCCAGCGGAAGTGTTGGACTCGCTTCGGGAATCGCCAGTCGTTGTACGGCAGGGACAGCAATGTATGAGGCAGCACCGCAAAGCACAGCAAACAGGACATACGTGCCGACATCCAGCGGCTGTCCGAGAAACATGCTGTAAGCATGGGCAATCAACATCCCTGACGTCGCGAACACGTTTGGAGCAATCAGCGCGAAGGCAACGAACTGCCAACCGGCATTCCCCAGATCCTTCAACTTCTGCGAGGCTGTCATCCCCATCTCGAGCAGGAAGACGCAAAGCAGTCCGTGAAACAAGTTCACAAACAGAATATCGTCGGTCGCGGTGACCTTTTCGCCTTGCAGACGTGAAATGAACCCGATTGCGATTCCGCCGAACAGTAGAAAGATCCCGGGATTCAAGAAAACTTCGTGCAAAAGTTCGCCGCTTAACCACGAACTATTATTCTGGTGTGGAAAGTCGTCTGGCTGCAGCTTGACCTGCTGGAGTGCGAGGTGGGCTTCAAGTTCGTCGGCGATCTTTTCCCCTTCCGTCAATTCATGCGTCGGTCGATCGATAAGTTCAGAACCCTGTTTCGGCGGTGCACCAGATGATCGATCCGATCTCGTCGATACCGATGTGGATCGCACACCTTCATTGCGAGCCGCGTTTGCATGTGTGCCGACTGTTGCCAACTCGGTTTTTTCGCTGGCTTCGTTATCTTCAACGTGGTCGAGATGACGAGGTGCCCCCGTCATTGTTTTGCGATTAACATGGTAGCCTGACTCACCTGGCATATTTCCGGCAGCATCCATTCCTCGCTGCCGCATTTTCGAGACGAGATACAAGGCAACTAAACAGCCTGGGATCTCCATGATGGCCAGCATGACGGGCATGTAAGGCGCAAACGCAATATGGCCGGCAGCCAGCACGCCCATACAAGTCACGAACGTTCCTGCCGAATCCGAGCCATAGTAACCAGCGATCGTCGCGGCATCGACCTGACGTAGCCGGGTCGTCCATCGAAGAATGTTGTAAGTCGCGATTCCGATCACGAAATTCGTACAGAAGCCAATCAGCATGAATCCAGCAGCCTGGCGATACAAGGCGGGTTCAAGCCCCGCCAATTCTTCGCCCCCGTGCCACCCGATTGCCAGCAGCAAATAGATCGTCAGGCCCTGGTAAACCGCTTTCGGAAATTCCAGTTTGACATGCAGGATTGGAATCAAGAAGCCGGCGTAAAAGAATAACAGCAACGGCTTGAAAAGGTTATGCGTAAAATTGTCGATAAACTCTTGTAACACGGCATTCGACTCCAGAGCGTTTGGACGAACAGACCATGAGCACGACACATTGAATCGCGTAAGAATCGATTATCATCGTCCGAAAAGCGCGTGTGCATTTCGTACGCAAGCAAACAACTACGCGAAACTGTGTTCGTGCGTTTATATTCTTGCAAAGCGTATCTGGCAATGTCATAAAAAAACGGGAACCGTTAACGGTTCCCGTTTTGTGCCATTTCCCTGCTTCGGACCGATGGCTGGTTCGTGGTTTAATCAATCACTAACGTCAGCACGACCGGAAGGCCGATTCCGATAGGCAATCAGAATCTTTGGCAGACAGTCAGATGTACTGATTGATGATGTTTTCTAACAGCTCCTGGCGACCTGATTCGTTTGGATCAAGTTTATCCTTGCCGAGAACATATTTTTCCAGCGATTCGAATGTAGCCTTACCCGATTCGATATCGGCACCGATGCCGGTGTCAAAGCTGCGGTAGCGATTCTTGACGAAGTTTTTGAGGGCCCCGTCCTTTCGAATCGCAGCAGCGATCTTTGTACCGCGCGCGAAAGCGTCGATCGCACCGATATGGGCGTGGAACAGGTCAACAGGTTCAAAGCTCTCGCGACGAACCTTGGCGTCAAAGTTGACTCCACCCGGCGCAATACCACCCTGTTCGAGGATCACCAGCATGCACTGCGTCGTCAGGTAAATATCCGTCGGGAACTGATCGGTATCCCATCCGAGCAGCAGGTCGCCAGTGTTCGCGTCGATGCTTCCCAAGGCACCCTGGATTCGAGCATATTCGAGTTCGTGCATCATCGTATGACCAGCCAGCGTTGCGTGGTTGGTTTCGATATTCAGCTTGACATGATCCATCAATCCATTGGCCCGGCAGAAGTTCAGGCAGGCTGCCGCGTCGAAGTCGTACTGATGCTTCGTCGGCTCTTTTGGCTTTGGCTCGAAGAGGAACTGGCCTTTGAAGCCGATCTTCTTGGCATAATCGACTGCCATGTGCATGAACTTGGCAAGATGATCAAGTTCCCGCTTCATATCGGTGTTGAACAGGTTGTGATACCCCTCACGACCACCCCAGAAGACGTAGTTTTCGCCACCCAGCTCCTTGGTGACTTCCAAAGCCTTCTTCACCTGTGCGGCCGCAAACGCGAAGACATCGGCGTTACATGTCGTTGCGGCACCATGCATGAATCGCGGGTGCGAAAACATATTCGCCGTACCCCACAACAGCTTGATCCCCGTCCGTTCCTGGGCGGCCTTCAAGGCTTTCACGACCGTATCCAGGTTCTTGTTTGTCTGAGCCAGCGTGTCCCCTTCAGGAGCCACGTCGCGATCGTGAAACGCATAGAATGGACAGCCCAGTTTTTCGATGAACTCGAACGCAGCATCGACTCGCTTCACAGCGTTTTCCACCGAATCGGACCCATCGTCCCACGGACGCTGCAATGTCGCCGAGCCGAAAGGATCGCTACCGGTTCCCCGGAAGGTGTGCCAGTAACAGACGGTATAACGAAGCAGATCCTTCAGCTTCTTTCCTTCAACCACTTCTTCGGGGTTGTAGTGGCGATACGAAAGCGGATTCTTGCTTGTCGGACCTTCGTATTGAATCTTTGGAATGTCAGGAAAATAGGTCATGTTGAAATTGCCTGGAAAAGTTGAGTTGGAAGGAAGTTTGAAATACCGCCAAGGAGTTTGTCATCGGTAAAAAAGGACTGCGTGAGTTTGATCTTCGACGTCAGCAACCACGCGTCATAACCTGGTTTAACACGACCAAAATACACAACAACCCTGCATCCGGTCACGCAAAGGCACGCGAATGTTCACGGTGACAAATCGCTTTTTGTTTGACGGAGTGTATCGAAGCTGAAACCGGCTCGCAAAGGTGGGCCGATCTGCGTAAACACAAGCGTTCAGGAGGACTAGTTTGACGGAGTTACAAAACACGATACGCCTTCGACGGTTACCATTTCGCGAGAAATAAGGTGACCCTTGAAGCCTCGGCGAACATAAGCTGAAAAAGAGGGCTCCTTGTCTTTACAAAGCATTGACCGGTATGAAACGCTGGAAGTTAGGGACGTCGGGTTGAATCAGGTAGTTCCTCAACGATCTTTCCGGCGTATTGCAGCCCCGCAATCAGACCACGACAAAGTGCGACCTTTTCTGTATTTTGCGGGACGACCGACACCTGTTTCCAAATTTCGTCTGATTGACCCCGCTGTGCGGCGAGCGCTGCGGCGAACCGATAACACTCTTCACGTGCGACCGGATCTTCCAATTTCCCGATGAACTGAAAGGCCGTTGACAGTTGGTTCAATGTGGGGAGCAATGAAGCCGTTCGGAGTAAAAGTTCATCTCGACGGCTGGTTTTATTATCAATCGATTGCACGAACTCGGCCGCAGCAGGCAAATTGGATTTCAGCAAATCATTCAATTCCACCAGTGCTGGTCGAGGAGGTGCGGGGGCTTTGGATCGGAGTGACCAGGCACCGAGGATCGCCTGCTCTTCGGAGGTTCCCTTCAATCCTTCGATCAACTCGCCTGGGAGTGGTGTCGCGAAAAAGTTCTCTCGATGATTGATGTCATCGGCCGTTGAACGCGTGCTGACGACAATCCAGACCTTTTCATTCAATCCCACGCCAGCACCACGCAATCGTGATAACAGCTCTGTCTCAATCGCGAACTTCTTCTGTGATGCGTCCGCGATTTCCGTCAGGGCTCGTTTGTAATTACTCGCGGCCGTTCGTGCTTCGTCGTCCGACTTCAGTTTCAACTCCTGTTTCAGCAGCTTGAGCAGGCCAGACGAACCCAATCGTTCAGCTTCATCCTGTCGTGGTTGAGCGGCGGCAAATGTCGGTGCGGTCGCACGAACGAACGATAAAGCCTGATCGAGGGACTTTTCGGCATCGGCTTTCGTCTCTTTCGACTGGATCTGCAAAAACGCCAGTTCACCGGCGGCAACGGCGGCTTGAAATAGCGGTTCTGCAGCGGGCATTTCCTTCGGAAATTTCACCGTCTGTTTAATGGATGGCATCGCAGGTTCGGCAGGAATACTGATCGTCGCGAGTTTTTCCTGAGCGAGCCCCGCAGCGGCGGCAGCACCCGCCTTGTCCGTGGCCAATACCCGGCCAAATGCCGCTCGCGCCCAGACTCTGGCAGCGAACGCGGGAGCAAGCTTTTCGACGGCAGCCGCAATTGTTCCGTCTGCGTCTAATTCACCCTTGGCAGCGTTTCGAAAAGCGGTCTCTTGCGCCCAGACCGACAGACATTCGGCTTTCGCCTCCTCGTTCGTTTGAGCAGCAATCCAGGCTACGGCTGCCGACATTTGATCTCGAGCGATCAATGATGATGTTGCGGCAACCGCTTGAGGATTCTTCCAGGGCAATACCGAATTCGAATCAACCAGTCGGCCGAGTTTGCCATCTGTCGCCATTTGCAATCGTGCGGCCAGTTGCGCTTCCGGCTCCGACGATTGAAACGTGGAAAGCATTGTCACTGCTTCGGGAATTCGGTCGGCGGCAGCCAGCGCCGCGATGACGCGACCGACGATCTCTAATCGAGTTCGACCGAATTTGGGAAGCTTTGCAATTTCTGAAACGGCACCGTTCAAAGTTTTCATCGCCCCTGCTTTATCGCCGGCTTTGAATTCCCCCCAGAAGAGATCGAGTAACGGAATAACACGGTAATACGTCACCGCAGGTCCGACTTTGGATAATTGCTCCAAATGTTCGCGAGCGGCCGCAGCGTTACCGGTCACCGCGTTGGCTTCAGCAGCTAACTGTCTGCAATAAGGCTTGCTTCGTTGCTTTTCTGCCGCGAGCGACGAATCTTTCATCTGCTTTAACGCCAATTTGATCAGCTCGTCACTGGATTGAACGGCCTTGTCAGCAGCGATGGGCTCTTTTCCATTATCCTTCGGTGGCTGAGCTCCCGGCCCGACATCTGCCGGATTCGGTTTGACTGCAGGATTTTTCTTGTTCCCACCTGCCATTTCGGCGATCATCGCCTTTTCTTCTTCTGACAGAACCTTTGGAGCCGGGCCGCTCTTATGGAACATCGTCAGGTAGATACCTGCAGCGAAGAGGCCGACCGCCGCCAGTGCGATGGCACCGATCATTGGAAGATTACTTGCCTTGGGCGGTGGCGGAGGAGGAGGGGCCTCTTCCTTTTTCTTTTCGGACGGAGCAGTAAAAACTGGCATCACACATTTTGGGTTGGCGCAACGCACGCTTTGACCAGCCGCCGTCGGCGGAAGGTACCCTGGCGTATCGCACATCGGACAAATGACCTGTAATGTCCTCTGTTTCGTCGGATTCGGCATCGCAGGGATGGCCGACTTGCCTGTTGTTAACTCCGATTCAAATGGCAGGTCGTCACCAGGAAGCGTCGGTTTGGTCACTCCAAACGTTGGTTTTGTCGGAGTCGGCTTGGACGCGGCGGTATTGGGCGACTTTGTCGCTGCCGGCGCTGGCTTTGATCCAGGCTTGGCCTTCATTGATGCGCCGCAAAACGGACAGTCCACGGCGTCATCATCAATGACTGACTGACGACACGAAGGACAAACCGGAAAATCCATAGTCGCTGGTTCCTGGCGAATTTGTTCACGGACGAAATGTGCTGACTCGTTTGGCAAATTTTACCGAATTATCGTGCAAGGCAAATGCCGACTCATCCCTATCTTTTACATTTAAACCACGAAACCTCGGGAACAGTCCCAAAACGTTTCGAAGACACGACAAGATAACGATTGTCTACGGTCGTTTTCAGATAGGCTCAAAATCGGCAATGTTTCGGTAACCTTATTCTATCGGATCATTACATTGGGCCACAAACAAAGACGGAAAAACGTTCGAAAAATGATGTTCGTAAATTTGCACTTCCGATCCGTCCTTCCTCGCAACGAGCGATCGATGTATTCTTCGCAGTGCGATGAATGAACTCGGTCCAAAACCGGATTTTTTGCGAATAGACACTGACGAACAAAAAAGGGACGGAATCTTGACGATCAACGAAAAAGTCTCTGAATTTATTCACCAGAATGCCGATCGATTCGTCGAAGAATTGAAGGAATTCCTGCGGATTCCGACAGTCAGTGCCGATCCGGCTTGTAAGCCACATCTCATTCGGGGTGCCGAATTCGTTCATCGGCAATTTGCAAACCTGGGCTTCAAGACCGAAATTGTCCCGACCGCTGGCCATCCGATTGTCTATGCAGAATGGCTCAAGTCCCCCGGTGCTCCAACGGTCATGGTCTACGGCCATTACGATGTTCAACCGGCTGATCCGCTCAATCTCTGGACAACCCCCCCCTTCGAGCCGACGTTACGAGATGGTTGCCTGTATGCCCGAGGGGCGACAGA
>JBAXBD010000338.1:0-6810 GCA_037142165.1 Schlesneria sp.
AGTCTACAGCGTGGCCACCGTTCCGTGGAGAGGGTTTCGGGAGATCGTTGATGGTGGCCTTGAGATGCGACCTGCGCTGCGAGACTTTGACGCTCGATTTCGGTTTGGTTTGGCTGCATCCGTTTCGTCGAGCGACGGTGACTGCCGTAGTGGTGATGTGATGACCGGACGGATAAAGCCGATTGAGTGCCCCCTGTTCGGAAGCGCCTGCACTCCGGATACACCGGTTGGTGCCCCAATGGTCTCGTCCGAAGGGGCTTGTAGTGCCTATTTCCGTTATGCGAGACGGATTGAGGTACGAACGTGAGTGATGTCGGCCAACAGAATGCCGTACCGGTTTGTCCGATCCCCAGCGACGACGATCGCGAACGGATTACGCTGGCATATGGCGAGGGTGGGCGACTGACGCGACAATTGATTCGCGAGCGAATACTGACTCGGTTTGCCAACGACCAATTGAACGCTTTGGGGGATGCGGCGTTACTGATGCCTGGCAGTCGTCGGCTGGCTTTTTCGACAGACGGATTCACCGTAACGCCATTGTTTTTCCCCGGTGGCGATATTGGAAAACTTGCGGTTTTTGGTACGACGAATGACCTTGTCGTATCGGGCGCAATCCCTCGATGGCTGAGCCTGTCGCTGATTATTGAGGAAGGACTCCCCTGGTCGGTGCTGGACCGGGTTCTTGACAGTATTCAGGACGCAGCGGCGGTCGCCAATGTGACGATTGTGACGGGGGATACTAAAGTCGTCCCTCACGGGGCAGCAGACAAACTGTTCATCACGACTTCGGGTTTGGGTGAGGTCATGGAATCTGCTCCAATTGGTCCTCGATCATTGCAGCCGGATGACGCGTTAATTATCAGCGGACCGATTGGCCGTCATGGAGCAGCGATTTTGTGTGCCCGGGAAAAGTTCGACTTTGACCCTTTGCCGACGAGTGATTGTGCTTGTCTCAGCCAGCCTCTGATTTCACTTTACGCAGAAGGACTTACACCTCGTGCCGTTCGGGATGCGACTCGCGGTGGCGTGGCGGCGGTACTGCATGAATGGGCAGACGCATCAGAATTGACTTGTATCATCAACGAATCTGCGATTCCGGTCGCTGATAGCGTGCGCGGGGTGTGTGAACTACTCGGGCTTGATCTGGTCAATTTTGCGAACGAGGGAACATTTGTTCTAGCGACGCAACCTGAATTGGTTGAATCCACGCTAAATTTGTTGCGCCAACATGCCGTGACGCACCAAGCAACTGTGATCGGTAGGGTGAAACCCCGTCGAAACAGCCCCGTTTTGGTGGTGCGAGGGATTGGTCGGGAGGTTGTGCTCGATGAACCCTCTGGTTCACCGCTACCTCGGATTTGCTGAAAAATTTCTTAAAACGAAATCAGAGACGGCGTTAATTTCAGAATCAATCTACGGTTGAACCAGCGTTACAGACTCTCATGAACAGTCTGTCGTTGGTGTCTGAATTGAAATCTGATTGAAACGCTTTCGTGACGACGAGCGAGCGGTCCCGGAATGGGGAACTCAATGCCGTGCTCGTTGAAACGTGCAGGAGGTTGGTCCGATGGCTAGTTTGCGTAGTGCTCAAAAGGAATGCAAGAATTTTCGGGATGAATTCGATGCACCAAAGACTTCGACGCCATTGCGTAAGTCTCGTTTCCCCAAGGAGTTAATCGAACGAACCCGGCATTTCATGGAACAAACGATTGAATTTGTTCCTCATTCCGACTTTGAACGAGCTGATTTTGTCCAAGTGATGCGTAAACTTCGGCCAGGATCACTCGATCTCCCGCCAGTTTATGCTCGAACCGAACCCGGTGTCGCTTTTGTCTCAGGGCTCGTACAGGCACCGCTGTTAAAACATGAGGAAGAGGTCTACTGGTTCACGTGGATGAATTTCGTCAAGTTTCGGGCTGAAAGAAATCGCCGATTGCTCGATCTCAGCCAACCCGATCGAAAGCTCGTTGCCCGGATCGAAGCCGACATCGAAGAAGCGCTACGGGCAAGAAATCATATTGTTCAGGGTAACGTGCGATTGATCATCGCACTGGCGAAAAAGCTGACAGGATCACTTGAGGAAATGTCTGATCTGATCAGCGAGGGAATGTCTCCACTCATTCGCGCAGTGGAGTTGTTTGACATCAGCTTGGGAAACCGCTTCAGCACGTATGCGACCTGGGCAATCCGCAATCAGATGCTGCGATACCTGAAACGAGCAAGAAGTGTACTGGACGTTTCAGCCGGGGAAGAGTCTCCTTCGTTGGAAAATCTTCCCGACAGGGAGTCTGCGACATTGTCGACCGAGGCCGCTCAGGAAATGCGAATGGCGGCTGTTCGCAGATTGTTGTCCTCACTCTCCGAGAGAGAACGGGAAATTGTCACAGCACGATTCGCGTTAGAGGGACAACCAAGCGGCCAAAGCTTGGCGGACATCGCTGGACGTATGGGCTTGAGTAAAGAGCGAGTTCGTCAAATCGCACTGAGCTCGTTAGTCAAACTACGTGAATCAATGAGTTACGATGAATTTGAAGCCATCAGTTGAGAGTGCCTTCGGGCGGCTTCGATCACGTCCAGCGTGACTTCACACCGCCATGACACATCGCATCTGATCTTCGATTTGCGCCGCGTATTCGGTGCTGAAGTCGAGAGCCGGTTCTTCACCCGCTGGGAAATGGTCATTCTCCAATTTTTCAACATCTGCAAGGGTGCATGGTGTCGTCTCCGACGATGTCAGCGGCGAGATTCTTGTCAACTCGCCGCGGAGGACCCGAACGTGTGCTGGAGCGTTAATTCCGAGCTTAACCTTTCCTCCTGCGATCTGGGTCACGATGATTTCAATGTCATTACCAATCAGAATCGATTCCGAAATCTTCCGTGAGAGAACAAGCATGATTCATATCCCATTTTTTGAGCGAATCTGATTTCCGATTCGCAACAACTTGCATATTAGGCGGTCGACATTGATCCGCCATATGGGATCTCCATCAACGCAACTTGAATGCCAGACTATTTTACTGGTCTCGGATTTTTTGCAAACCCAGTGAAAACAGCCTGTTGCATGGCGATCGAAGGCCCCCTTTTTCACAGAAATGTAGAAAACGGGTTTTGTGTCAACATCAATTCTGGAAGAAATTACAAGCGCGTTGACAATGGCCCCATAGCGCAACCTCGTGGAGCATTTCTCGTATCAATGAAATTCAGAAGAGTTCAGCCACAGATGCACACTCAACCACACAGATAAAGAGGAGCAAATCCGATGAAATACAGTTGAGAGACTCCTTTGCCTGCATTTTCCTGTTTTGCATTTATCCGTGTGAGTCTGTGTTCATCTGTGGCAAAAACTCTTCGCTCGTTACGGCTGATTTAGAGCTTCGAAAGAAATCGGCGGCTGGAAGCCGCCGCTACTTTTCACAGCTGGTTTCGGCCCAGTAGCCACCTCTTGAATGATCGAAGCTGATTTCCGTGCCGCGAATGGATTCATCGAAATTTCCGTCCAGGAAAACGGTTTTCCCTCCGACGATCGTCCGAACTGGCCAGCCTTTCAGGGTGACTCCGTCCCAAGGGCTCCAGCCGCATTTTGTCTGCTGACTTTCATTTCGAACGGTCTGCTTCTTGCCAAGATCCACCAGGACAAGATCTGCGTCGTAACCTTCGACGATCCGGCCTTTCCCCACCATATCCCAAACTCGGGATGGCGCATCGCACATCCAGTGAACAACACTTTCCAACGAACAGATACCAGCGTTAACGCAGTCGAGCATCAGCGCAAGGGAGTTTTCGACTGCGGGTAGACCTGACGGGGATTTCGGGTAGGGCTGCTGTTTTTCTTCGAGTGTATGTGGCGCATGATCGGTGGCGATGACCTGGATGCGACCGTCTTTCAGGGCTCGCCAAAGCCCTTCGTTATCTGCCGATGTCTTGATTGACGGATTCATCTGAACCAGCGACCCCAATCGTTCGTAATCATCAACGTTGAAGAAGAGATGATGCGGGCAGGCTTCTGCGGTAATCAGACCTTGTGGATCTCGCAACAATTCTGTCTCTGCCGCAGTCGAGACGTGCAAAACGTGAAATCGATGCCGATGCCGTATTGCCAAGTCCAACGCACGTTTCGTCGCGATGACCGCAGCAACTTCATCACGAATCTGGGAATGGTCTTCATATTTTGAGCCGCCACCCAGTCGCAGGCTGTTGGCTCTCACAGTGGCCTCATCCTCACAGTGGGCGCAAATCGGCAGGGTTGTCTCGGCGAAGATTCGCTCCAGGGCCTGCTGATCGTCGACGAGCAGGTCTCCCGTGCTGGACCCGATGAATATCTTGATACCCGGCGTTCGCTTCGCAAGCTTTAATTCGTCGAGATTCGCGGGCGTTGCACCAATATAGAATCCATAATTCACCAGGCATTTTTCACTGGCCAGCATCAGCTTCTCGGCCAGACGGTCACATGTCGTCGTGGTCGGCTTGGTGTTAGGCATTTCGAGAAACGAAGTGACGCCCCCCTTGGCGCAGGCGCGTGTTGCCGTGTGCAGATCTTCTTTGTGAGTCAGTCCAGGGTCACGGAAATGGACTTGATCATCGACAACACCTGGGATAACAACCAGATCATCCGCACGAATCGTTTGGTCGACCGAAGCACCTTGCGGGGGATCGATCCCGAGAATCTTCCCGTTTTCAATGAGCAGATCGACACGAGCCTGACCCGTGGGAAGAACGCACGTTGCTCCTGAGATTAACAATCGCACGATGAGGCCTCACTTTTTAATTTTTCGTTACGGGTACTAACCGCTCAACTCGCACTCAAAGCGTGGCCCACAATTTCACGTGCTTCGGTGACAATCCGCTGTAAGTGTTCGTCGTCGCGAAAACTTTCCGCATACAGCTTATAAATCGCCTCGGTCCCTGATGGTCTGGCGGCAAACCAACCCCAATCGGTCACGACTTTCACCCCGCCAATCGACTTATGGTTTCCCGGTGCTTCGCTCAGCCTGGCAGTGATCGTCTCGCCCGCCAGTGTCGTTGAGGTGATCGCGGCGGGGTTCAGACGCTTGAAACGGTCCTTTTCTTCGGCAGTAATTCGCTGATCAATTCGCGTGTATCGCCGATCGCCAAATTGTGCGACCAGATCGCGATAATGGAGACCAGGGTCACGTCCGGTTTTGGCGGTAATCTCAGCGGCAAGCAGGGCCAGGATGATGCCGTCCTTGTCGGTTGACCACGCGGTTCCATCCATTCTCAGAAAGCTGGCACCGGCGCTTTCTTCACCGCCCAAACCGAGTGTTCCATTAAACAATCCATCGACAAACCATTTGAAACCAACCGGCACTTCGTAAAGAGGCCTGCCGATTGACGCTGCGACGCAGTCGATCATCTGACTGCTGACGCAAGTCTTTCCAACGCCTGCGGCGGCTGGCCATTTCAGTCGGTTTTGAAACAGATACCGAATCGCGACGGCCAGGTAATGATTGGGATTCATCAGCCCGGATGACTTCGTGACGATGCCGTGTCGATCTGTATCGGGATCATTCCCAAATGCGATGTCAAACTGATCTTTCAGTCGAACAAGGCTGGCCATCGCATAGGGGCTCGAGCAGTCCATCCGAATCTTGCCATCGTGGTCCACCGACATGAAAGAGAATCTGGGATCGACCTGCTGATTCACGACCGTGATATTCAGTCCGTAGGTTTCTGCAATTGGCTGCCAATACCCGACGCCAGCTCCACCCAGCGGATCGACACCGATCTTTAATCCGGCGTGCCGGATCACATCCAGATCGATAACGTGTCGCAGGTCGTCGATATAAGCTCTGGCAAAGTCCTGTGAATGGGTTGAGGTTGCTTTGAGAGCCGATTCGTAACTCAAACGTTTCGCATTTGTGATACCACTTTTCAGCAATTCATTGGCTCGATTCTGAACCCATCCCGTGATATCGGTGTCCGCCGGACCTCCGTTTGGAGGGTTGTATTTGAATCCACCGTCCTCCGGCGGATTATGTGACGGCGTAATAACGATCCCATCGGCAGGATGATTCGTACGACCTCGGTTGTGGCAGAGAATGGCACGGGAAATTGTTGGCGTCGGAGTAAACCCATTTCCATTTTGAATGACCGTCTCGACTCCGTGAGCCGCAAGGACTTCTAATGCCGTTCGTTCGGCAGGTGCTGACAGCGCGTGAGTATCTTTACCAAGATAGAGAGGCCCATCGATCTTGTTGGCCTCGCGGTATTCGATCAGGGCCTGCGTGATCGCGATAATGTGTGATTCGGTAAACGTCCCATCGGTCGAGGTCCCGCGATGCCCACTCGTCCCAAAACTGACCTGCTGTAACTTGTTTCCCGGATCTGGTTTTTGATCGAAATAATTGGAAATCAGTTTATCGGTATCAATCAGCATCGAAGAAGGAGCGGGTAATCCAGCCAGAGGCGAGACGGCCATATTCAAACCTTAAAAATTATTTGTTGGCGATATTTCGCTTGGGGACAGGCTTTTGTCAAAAGCCTGCCTCCCTGTCTGTTTTCGGAATCGCTGGAATCGCAAGGTGAACCAAACGGACTGTTCGGATGTCATGACACCAGCTACCAGCGATCTGAGTATACACAATACCGACAGACAAGCCTTTTGACACGGTCACTCGTCGCGTTTACCATCCCAAATCAAATGACCATTGCGTCGAAGACCTCTTAATCGAATGAGCATGCTTGCCGACCAACCCGCTGCCGCGAATTCCAATGAGACGGAGGGGTTACGGCGTCAGCTATTTTTATTGGCGCTTCCAGTTCTCTGTGAGCAAATGCTCACATTCTGCG
>JBAXBD010000339.1:0-6800 GCA_037142165.1 Schlesneria sp.
CCGCAGCTACGGCTTGTGCCACGCCGTTTTCGACTTGCAAAAACTGACAACCTCTCCGCGTGATGAGCATGTGTCGAAAACGATTCAAACGTTGCCTCAGTCTCGGGGCAGATACTTCGTTTGAATTTCTGATTTGCTGACACGCAGATTGTTATTCGCGTGGTTCTCGAACAATGTTCATCACGCGGAGCGGCTTTCAGTTTTTGTAGTGTGGGCTTTAGCCCGCACTCGATGTTGTGTCGCACGGGCTGAAGCCCATGCGACGTGCTGTCGCTCGCCATTCTCAAATTACAAAAACTGACAACTTCGAAGCGATGATGGCGACTTTGGTCTGAATTAAAACCTCGCTGGAGTATTCGGCAATATCGCCAGATCAGGTTCCACAAACCCGTCTCTTGCTGCCTGCGAGAACAGGGTCTCCTTACGATAGTAATTCAACAAGGCCGTCATGTTCCGGTCGAGAAGGTCCGGGTTTTCGTTGCAAAAATCGGCAAACGATTGGGCTTCGCTACTGCGCTGCATTCGGTCGCTGATAAGAATCAGAAAGACTTGCGTGATCGTTTCGTGATAGGCCAGGGACTTTTTCAATGATGCGTTGTATCGCTTGATCCCTAGTCGCACGACCGCTATCGCCTCGGACAGCGGCATCTTTTGCAGATAAAGCCACGCCATGCGAACGTGTGCTTCGTGCGTCCATTGAGCCTCTGGGAGTGAGCAACTCTCGAAAGCCTCGAGAAATTCCGTGTCGGTCATCGGTCCTGCTCGAAGGTTCGTATGCCTCAACAACCCGGTACGTCTGGTAATTGTGAAAACTCACAAAATAATCGCGTTGAACGGGGTAAGAAAGCCAATGTCAGCGGCGTCTAAGGTAGCGTGTCGCGACAACTGCCGCGAGCAATAGAAACCTCCACAAGCTTATTCACAGGAGTCTCATCATGTCTGTCGCAATGCAAAATGTCGAAACCAAGCCAATTCTCGTGTCGATCGCTCTGGAAGATCGTCTCGTTTCCCTGCTTCAAGCAGTGAGTACTCACTTCACCCGATACAGTCTGGTCCTGGTTTTCGTCTGGATTGGCGGGATGAAGTTCACGAATTACGAAGCAGAAGGGATTCGCCCCTTTGTAGAAAACAGCCCGCTGATGAGTTGGCTTTACCAGATCTTCAGCGTGACTCAATTCTCCGCAATTCTCGGGGTGGTTGAGATCGCCGTCGGCCTCTTGATCGCAACGCGTCCCGTCTGGCCGAGATTGTCAGCTTACGGTAGCCTCGCTGCCGCCGCGATGTTTGTCGGGACATTGAGCTTCATTGTAACAACACCAGGATGGGAACCGTCGCTTGGTTTTCCGGCCCTGTCCGTTCCGGGCCAGTTTCTTTTGAAAGATTCGGTTTTGCTCGGTGCGTCACTCTGGACGGCAGCAGAAGCGCTAAATGCAGCCATCCGGACGACTAAAGGATCACATTGACGGATTGTTAGTCTAACGTTGGTCGAGAGACGTTGATAATAAAAGTGAGACGAGCGTATGCCGCCATACGCTCGCAGTAACTCGTAGCATGGGCTTCAGCCCGTGCCGACACTAAACTCCGTATCGCACGGGCTGAAGCCCATGCTACGAAGTTACAGCCTGCCAGCGTGGCAGATCACATCGCCTCCGTCGATGGCACGAGCTTCACTCGTGTCGAGACAGCGTGCAGGGCAATTAAGTGTAGAATCTCGCTGACCGTGGTGCAGCAGTCCGGCAGGATCGTGACCTTGTACTTCTCTGCTGCCTTTGAGATCGCCGTATGAGTCACACAATTCTGAGTCATCATGCCGCAGACAAGTAGCTCCGTGACGCCGAGCTTCGACAGCGTTTCCTCGAGAGTTGTCTTCTCAAAGCTGTCCGCGAATTCCTTGATAACAATCGGAGCCTTGGGTGCAGCGGCAAGGATACGGGGATGAATATCAGCACCCGGCGTCCCCTGGTTGAAGAATGGGGCAATTCCCTGCTTGCTGTTGGCGATGTGCTGAATGTGAATGACAGGGACACCCAGCGAGTTCGCCTTCGCAATCGCCTGCTCGATATTTTTCAGAACGACATCAGTGTTCCACAATGGAAACGCACCACCGGGGAAATAGTCGTTTTGCAGATCAATAACCAATAATGCCTTCGACATCGTTACGTCCCTTTTTCGCGGAGTGAACTCGTGATCTGTCAGATTACTTCGTTAGATTGTCGGGCGTCACGGGCTGACGATGCCCGATTTTCCAGTAATGATCGACTCGCCCAGGTCGCAAGTAAAGTACAGGAGCCACTCCGCACAAGAGAAGGCTCGAGATTGGCGAAACGCCGGCCAGCAAAAACGCGATGAGATAGACTGCGGGTCCCATCAGGATTCTTTGGCCGCCGAATGTGACAAACCGGTCATCAATGTCCTGGTCGAATAATTGCCCTCGTCCAGCAGCATACCGCAATTGCAAAAAAAGGAGGGCGCCCGCCAGAATCAGGTTACCGCAATAGACCCGGATCGCGATCGGCTGTTGCGGATACTCGCCGATCAGTGCCGCCGAAAATGGGATTGCCGAGATCACCATCAAGAAGACAATGTTCAGCCACATGAAATTGCGGTCGGAACGGCGAACGTAGTGCAGTTGGGCGTGATGCCCCACCCAGTAAACTCCGCAGATCAGAAAGCTGATGATGAAAGCGGTGACCTTGGGCCAAAGCTGCAGCAATCGATTCGGAAGCTGTTCAATCTGATCTGGCAGCAGAGCGGGGACCTTAAGCTCCAGGATCAGAAGCGTCATCGCGATCGCGAACACGCCATCGGCCAGAGCTTCGATCCGCCCTTTGCCGATTCCCA
Organism: Schlesneria sp.; assembly: GCA_037142165.1. GTDB lineage: Bacteria > Planctomycetota > Planctomycetia > Planctomycetales > Planctomycetaceae > Schlesneria. Next base: position 2,842 of record JBAXBD010000339.1, read on the forward strand.
TTGCGTTTGTCGTGTGTTGATTCATCGTTCATCATCTAACGGCGACAGTGATCGTCTCTGCATTTTCTTGAACCTGTGTTGGACTCGGCCTTTCACTTCCCAGTGCGCTCAACTTGGATCGACTCGATCTCCATCTTAAATGACCCGGCTTTTTTGTCGCTCAACATGAAGCCCAGGGAGTTCACTTCCTTCGGGTCGACCGGCCCCTCGTCTTTGACGACCCGCCCGAACGAAGTCGCCTCGAATTTGTCGAGCGGGACTCGGATCTCGATCCTTTCGTCCTTTTTTGTCTGCACCGTCGCCTTATACGAGAAGGCGATCAGGGGCTTGTTGACGTAAAGGTTCAAAGTATATTCCCGTCCATCGCCCTGGACCTTGGCCACGATGAAGTCCCCTTTTTCCAGGCCGAGCTGTTTGGCCCTTGTTCTTACCGAGGCAAAGCCGCCGTTATTCTCCAGCGACAGTGTCCCATAGAACTCCAGCGTCTTTTCATTAGTGATTTTGAATTTGCCATCAGAGACGCCGCCCATCACGCCGTCGTTGATGGTTTGCCATTCCTTCGCCGAGTCAGCGCCGGAAAAGTCGAACAACAGTTGCCGCATCTCTGCTGCCATGACGAACGACCCCGTGAGGATCAAAAAAGTGAACGCCACTGCTTTGTCGATCATGATTTTCCCCAATTCATCCAGGTGATGCTCAGTTGCAACACCGTCGCCAGCGACACCCACACAAAATAAGGTACTTGAGCCACTGCCACCCAACGATAGTACCGCCAGATAGCGACCATCATCCAGATGATCGTGACCCACACGACCAGGATATCGACCGCCGCCAGTGGCAGGTTTCGCATCCCAAATTGGATCGGCGTGAAAATCAGGTTTGAGATGAGATTGATGGTGAAGGGCAACGCCACCCGCCACGGCACCTTGCGTCGGATCGCCTGCACGAACACGAATCCAAAGGTCACGAGTATGATTGGGTAGAGGATCGACCAGATCAGCCCGATGGTCGCCGGGGCAGGCGTCCAGGAAGGCTTTGAGAGTGAGTTGTACCATTCAATCCAGGGCATTGAGAGAATCCATCAGGCGGAATCGAGCTCTGTCAGTTGTACCATAAATCGGTATGACTGTTGACTGGCTCCAAATGGCAACACGATGAAGGATGTTTCTTCGAGTAACCACCAGTTCCACTGAAGACTGTGCCACTGCTTGACGGTCTTCCGTCAAGCAGTGCCGAGCGACACAACGATCGTCGATTTCAAGACACTGCTTCTACGAAGACTCCGAAGCAGTGGCACGTCAAGACGATCGCGAAAGAAAATCACGACGCTGGCCGAATTGGTCACAACCGAATCCGATTATCGGCTTCAACTGAAGACGCACCGCAACAGGTTTAAGAGGAAAAATCGAGTCCCCGGAATTCCCAGCATCCGCGCCGGTAAACTCGATCTGATTCCACGACCACTCAATGCGATCGTACGGCCGGAGACTTGTGATTCGAAAATCGTGTCGACCGGTAATTGAGCCGTCTGGAAGAAAGTTTCGCTTTGGTCATTCGAGGCCGCTGCAAGAATTCGTCTGGCAGCACCAATCGATGGAAAACTGAGGACCACTCGTTGGTCATCTCCACGAACGAAAAAGGATTCGCCATTGGCAATGACTTCCATATCAATAGCGAATCCGATTTGAGAATGCATGATCAGGCCTGAGTCTTTTCAGCGGTTCGGATTTTCAAAACACCGTTCAGTTTCCATGTGGCATAATTGCAAGCTTCCCCAACGTGATGAGGAACTGACACTTCGAGGTGATCGAAATCATAAGTGATTTCGGCTTTTCGACCCGTCAAGCCATCAAATAATGACATTGCCAGATCAGGCCAGTTTGTCGGCTCGTTTGTCTTCGATTCGGTCATTTTCATTTCCAATCAGAACGAATTTTCTTAGAGATCATTGTTGTTACAGCAACGCGCTGCGAGAGAAGGACCGCAAAACGAGAATCGGTTTAACCAGCAAAATGGTATTTATTCGTTGTGAAAAGAAACCAGCAGCATGAAAGGAATGAATCTGTCACCGACGGTCAGGAACGAGACATTCCATACCACCAAACATTTCCGCGGAGGATTACCAAAAGAGCTTACCCACGCTGTCAGGCAAGCCCAGGTTGTTTACCGAAAAAATGATTCCCACAATCATCAACTGATACGATTGACGAAACGAACCTCGCACGATGCCTTGCCGCAATTCCCGTCGACCCGTCATTCAATGAATCAGGTTTCGGGCAAGCGGAAGTTTTTCCTCAGTTTGTTTTCAGCGAAACGAGTTAAATTGAGATCTCCTGCAAATACTCGAAACTTTTCCTGCAGTGAAGCCGTCAAATATTGCGAAGGAGAACTGATCATCATGAGTGTTGTCATTTTGCTTTTCGCAACTCTGCTCGCTGCCACCCCCGTCGAGCCGACCGGCCGCTGGCAGGGCATCATTAAAGATGATTCGCTTCGGAAACTTGCTCCAGAAGATGGCTTTCTTGCCGATGCCAAATCGCTTGAGACCGTCTGGAAAGCATGGAGGCCTGAAGAGGAGGTCCCTAAATTGGATTTCTCAAAGGAAATCATCCTTGTGGGGGTTGTGGGTGGACCAAATTGAGTCGGGTTTCAGCCATCGCTGGACAAAAAGGGGGATTTGAAATTCGAAGTCATTGGTACCCTCGTAGGTGGTTCGGGCTTTGGCTACCTCTTTCTGAAAGTCAGCCGAGAGGGTGTCAAAACCGTCAATTTAAAGCCACTTACTGCACGGCCTGCCGATGACGGGAAAGACGTGCGTGTCCCTTCTGGCACGAGAAAACCGGCTGTGCTGGAACAGAAACTGGCCGGTGCGTGGATCGGGCATGGCCCGTGCGTGGGACACTGGGTCTTTCAGTCTGATGGGACGTTTCACCATGTGGATTACGGGCCGGGAGCGGGTGCGTTTAATACGGGGAGGTGGAAAATCGAGTGGAGCGAACTGCCGCCAACATTGGTGTTAACGGGGTCTCCGTCAAAGTTCTCCATCGTTCGGTTGAATGATGAGCATCTGCATCTCCGCTGGACGGGAGATGACGATGCAAGGATCGAAGAACATCGGCGTGGTACAGAGATGGACGACGTCGCAATCCGAATCAGGATTCTCGATCGTGCCGTTTCGCGGTTTCACAGGAACGAAAAATATGGTGCGGGAAAAACCTTCCCGCCGGATCTCAAAACGCTTGTGGACATCGGGATTCTGCGGGAAGAGTCGCTGCTTGATCTGTGGGGTAAAGAGTTCAAATACGATGTTTCCGGCAAGCGGAACACGGGGAAGCATCCTGACATCTGGACTGAAACACCCGACAAAAAAATCATCAACAATTGGTCGGTGAGCGACAAATAGCCTTGATGGGTATTGTCATAATATTGTTGACGCGTCAGATCGCTGCCCGCTTCTCGGCGATAAATGACAGGTGATGCCGGACGTGCCTCACCGCATGCAAAACCAGTTGCCTTAACGTGACAAGGCCGGTTTCACTGTGGATCGCCGTCCGTTGCCACGCTTCGGGCGGTTGCATGCGCAAGATGTGGACGGTGTGCCGTCGCAGTGCGGTAAAAAGAGCGAGCTCTTCGGCGAGATCAAATGCTTGAAAGTTGAGCCGTTCCGGATAAGGCCGTTCATCCACGCCGATTAATAGCGGTCGTTCGAGGGCAATCGTACGTTCGATGCGATCCGTCAGGTAAATCTCAGTACCCGCGACATGACTCACAACTTCGAGCGTACTCCATTTGCCGGGGATCGGTCGGGCCAGCAATTGTTCCTGCGACATCCCTGACACGGCATTTCGCAGGTCGTCAATTCCATGTTCGTAGGCGACGATTAATTCGTTCGGGCCGAGAGTGGCGTCATCCTGTTGGATGGCCGTCATGTATTCGGAGGATGTCATCATTCGGCCTCG
>JBAXBD010000340.1:0-6800 GCA_037142165.1 Schlesneria sp.
CTTTGGAAGTTGCCTCGTCCGCCAGCCGCATGAGCTCAAGAATCTGCTCCCGATTCGAAGCGAGCGGTTTCTCACAAAGCACATGCCAGCCGTGACTCAAACACGCTTTCGACTGGAGATAATGTTCGGCAGTCGGAGTGCAAATGATGGCGGCATCGATTCCCTCGCGTGACATCAATTCATCGAAAGTCTTTGCAACCCACGCCGAAGGCCACAAATCCGCTTTCAAACGCTCGGCCATAGACGGCTGAGCATCAAAAAGGGCCACAACTTCGCCGCGACCGTCTTCGATCATTTTTTCGCTATGGTGCCGACCCATGCGACCGCAACCGATCATGGCAAATCGAATGTTCGTTGTTGAATCAGCCTGGCTGGATGGCATCGTCGATTCCGCACCCTTCAAAGGAAAAGGATTTTTCACGTAGCGGCGGCTTCCAACCGCCGAGAAAGGATATTGAACCCTGGGAATGCTGCAAGCCTTTGCAAGAAGGGGTCGAGTGATCGAATTTTAAAATTTGCCCTTCAGGCGGTTTTCTTCAATCCGTTGACCGATGCGGCCAATTTTGAAATTTGATCACCCGACCCCAGAACAATACGCCACCCTCACTTCATCAGCAACGAAGGCAAAAGCGAAAGGCGTCGCTCAAGAATGAACGACGCCTTTCACAGTTAACATTATCCAATCAAACAGCAATCAAACAACAGTTGCACGACGTCGTTGGATGGCACGGATGGCTAAACCAAGGCCACCAAGTCCCATTAAGGCGAACGATGACGGTTCCGGAACCGCAGATGCAGGCGCAATCCCATTGCTCTGGATCGTTGCAATCTGACCTGCAGTTAATGCTTGATCATAGACAAACACGTTATCAATCTCGCCATTAAAAAACTCACCAAACTGTGGGTTGTGTCCAATATCAAAGAAAGTCTGCGACGAGCCAAAGCTCGTCGTTACCGTGGATGACTGGCCATTGACATAGAGCGTCATCGAGTTGATCGATTGATCATAGGTCGCCGCGATGAAGGTCCATTGCGAAGTGGACGGCGCAACACCGGAGGCAACCACGCCAGTTCCCGTAAATGCCGACAATGAGGTTCCTCCGCCTCCGCGACTATCGATACCGAGACTTCGATCAAAGCCTCCGTTATCAGTCGAAAGAACTTGCCGCGTGGGGGTCGTTCCTCCGACATCAAACTTGACCCACGCTCCCCATGTCATTTTAGGCATGACCGAAGGGTTTGCGTCAATCACGGCGCGGAGATAAGAAGCCCCGTCGAAATAGGCTGCGCCGTTCTGATATCCCGAGCTTGTGAAGGTCGCGCCATGATCCGTGGCGTCATGATTATTGCCACTTGTGTCTTTACCCAGGTTGCTTGAATCATCGAACTGATAGAGCGCGATTAAGCCTGCATGGACTGGCAGCGATGCGCCGCTCAGAAAAAGCATCGCTGACGCCGCGATGCAAACAGATTTACGGTAAACCTTCTTCATTGAACCATCTCCCTTTTTCTCAAATTCGAATCAATACTTCGTATCGCCAGACAATCGACGGATCGATGTGTTCGCTGCTTTTGCTAAGCAATCGGAATTCGAGTTTGAGACAAAAAAAATCGGCCCAGCCAAAAAAAAGACAGGTAAATATTTAATTCAAATTGATCACGAGTGTAAAATTAACGCGAAATGTCTGTGATAGTTGCGTGTAAGTGAACGCGTGGCCACAATCTTGTGGTCAAACGATTGTTGATGATCACTTTCAACTTTGTTGATGCACAACAGAGATTTTGAAAAAACGGATTTTCATCGAGTTCAACGATAGACACGCAAGTCACGGATGCGGGCTGTCGTTGTCAATTCCTCGCACGACACGGAAGCCGATGCGATCTGATCGAGTGATTGGCAATCGAGCCCAACGATTGTCCGAACTGGCCGCTTCGGGTTGCAACGTCAGGTCACCGCCGCGAATTGCGCGCGGTTCTCCGGTCGGAGTCGTCATTTTGTCGTTGCACCATTCGGCAACATTCCCATGCATGTCGAAAATTCCCCAGCCGTTCGGAAAACGAATCGCACAGGGTTCCATGGTTTGACCGGTCTGATTTGCATACCGAAAGCGAAACAAGATGTTACCAAACGAATACGACGTTGTCGTACCGGCGCGGCACGCAAATTCCCACTCGAATTCAGACGGAAGACGGTATCCGTTAGCCTTATCCTTAAGCCGCCAGCCATCCAGTTCAGCTCGTCCGGTATTTTCAACCCGCTCGTAACAAGGACGAAGCCCTTCCTTCAGGCTTAACCAATTACAAAACAAGACGGCATCGTACCAGTTCACTTGATGAACCGGCATTGGAGCGTGAAATGATGAAAACGGTAGAATCTCGGCAGGCTTATCTGTGACAGGGTAGGCAGGATCGGCAAGGAACAGGCCGAATTGTCCCATCATGACTTCGCGATCTGAGATCAGGAAAGTCGCTGGCTCTTTCGCGGAAACATCAATTTGCCGGGTTGATTCCTTTCGGATCGGAGGGACGCGAAGCAAAGTCATCCCAACAGAATTAATGTACCACTCACGGGATTCATCTCGCCGCGTCATGGAATCTGTCAGCTCAACAGGCAGTCCCCAGTATAACATGGGTAATCCCGCTGAATTATGTGTGACGGTATCTGAGGCTGTCTGAAACCATTTTGTAAGTATCGGCTGCCATGCGGATTTCACGGACTTTTTGACTTGCTCCAGCGGTACCGCTCCTGCAAGCCCCAGACAAATCGCCGACCGTAATCCAGGGTCTTCGATTCGCCTTGCTATTCCTGCCAGCTTGACGAGATCCCCGTGCCACCCGCAAAAGCTTTCGATGAAACACGCTCGAGGAACGGGATCAGGTTGACCGTCAATCCGACACATATTGACTGCCAGGCTGGCATCTCCCAGATAAAACGCTACTAACGCGAGCCGGGCTTTCAGCAGACCATTGCCGCTATCGTCACATTTCGATGTTTGCTCGCCGATTTCTGAAATCGCGGCATTTCGCGAATTTTCAAGAGCGTTCACAAGATTATCGGCCTCATCCGCCGATGCATTTGCAATCTGCGATACTAAAAACATCAGATCAACTTGACCGAGTTCTGACTTGGCAAAAGCCAGTCTTAGTTTGCGTGCCTCATCCGCGTTGGCCGATCGATTTCGAAGCTCGCTTTCGACAAGATCCTGCGGCAACGACCGCAGTTCGCGAATGGCAATCGGGGTCGATTCGCTGTTGCTGTTCAACACTGCGTCAACGACAGTAGTAACCTGTTTTTGAGTTTGAACAGATCGCATGGAGTGGATTCCGAGTGCGATCAACAGCCCGAATGTCGTCAACAGGCCACAACGAGCGGCGTACCAGCGCCCCGCCTTAGACATCATCTGTCGCTGAGGGGGCGTCCAATTCGAACGAGACGTCAGCAGGCGAATGCTTACGTATTCACCGAAGGTTGGCAGGTAACGACTTTTGGGATTTGCACTCCAGTCCGCAGCCCGTTCAGTCAATCGTAATTCAGCTCGTCCACGTCGACTCTCTTTTTGCTTTCGAGCCAGCCAGTTTCTGATCGAGGGGACGAGATAGTCGTGTGACAACTGAAAGTACGATTGGTCGCCATTCGATTCTCGTGATGCGTCATTGTCATCGGCTGCGCCGTGAGAATCTGTCTGTGTCACCAGGCGAAGGTCGCGATCCAGAATCTGCATCAGATTCTGAAAATCCGCTGATCGGTTACGATATCCTGACGCTTGCAGCAGTTCTTCAAACGTTCGAACGTGACCTTTGATCTCGCTGCCGGATTCCGGAAGCAGCGACTTCAAAACAGCACGAGCTCCCTTTTGATGATACCGATACGGAGCCGGGGCATTGCTCGCGCTGAACATCGTTTCCAGAAATGTTTCACCAACTCCATGGATTCCGCCCACCTGTTTTAGCGTTGACGGAACCCAGGACCTGTCTTTCAGCATTTCCGCAAGGATGACCAGGCGAACAGGAGCGACACGACCGTTTTCGGCGAGTTCATTCACCGCACGTTCGATAAACGATGCTTGCTCGGAATCGAGCGTATCCATTTTTTCCGAGACACAGCCGAATGCGCGCCCGAAGTGTTCCAGAACTTTCCTGGCGTGACGAATCGGGAACGGACTGACGGCGTGGGTCGAATGTTCGTCTGACAGCGGTATTTCGACTTCACGTGCAAACTCTGTGACGGCCATCCAGAAATCGTCGCGCACCATGATCAGGCACTGCAAGTGCTCGCCATCACAATGTCGCAAAGCTTTAATCAATTCGGAATTGGCGTTTTCCCCTCGAATTTGCCATTCGTTCAGCCATTGTTCAAACTGGTCGATCACCAGCAAAACCTTATTGCCAGTCGTGGTTGCGTCCTGCTGCCGAATTGAAGCGAGAGCCGCGACGAGACTTTGCCCTTCAGCAAGGGATGAAAATCGTCGTTGCAGTCCCTGAAGTAGTCGTGACTCGGTGGTGGTCGAGGTCGCTTCGAGATAAACAACGATGATATCTCTGGAAATACGTGGCAATAGCCCCGCCCTGACTAATGATGACTTGCCACTTCCGGACGGGCCATAAAGCACACCGATTGCAAATGTCTTGTTGACGTCACGTTCTTCGATCCGCGTTTTCCAGAACCGAATACTATCCGATAGCCCATCACGATCACGCGGACCGGGTAACAACTGGAGAAAGAAATCAGCATCGTGTTCATCAAACGAACGCAATCCTCCTGGAACAATCTTGTGATCTGTGACTCCGTCATGCCCCGTTTCTAATCGTTGTTTCAACTGGGGCTTTGTCGGCGAAGAATCAGCCTCGGTCACAGGGGAATTTACCGGGCTAGTCACGTTCACGGGGACTGACACGTCAGTCGCCGGGGTCTGGTTCGTGACCAGAAACAGGCGCAAATCTTCCGCGAATTCAGCAGCCGTTGCGTACCGATCGCTCGCTCGTTCGGCGATGGCCTTCATGCAGACCCGTTCCAGATTCCTGGGAATGCGATCATCAATCTGTCGAGGAGTTGTAGGTTCCGAGTACACAACTGATGTCAGACCACCTTCTCGAGGTTTCGCGGGAAATGGCTTTTGCCCGGTCAGAATCTCATACAGCACGACGCCAAGACTGAAAATATCGCTTCGTCCGTCAACACGATGAGTTTCACCCCGCGCCTGTTCGGGGCTCATGTAAGCGGGCGTCCCTGCAATGCGACGATTGTCCCGAACATCGCGGCCACGAAGTGCCAGTCCAAAGTCAATCAGGTACGGTTCGCCCGTGCTCGATAAGAGAATATTTGCCGGCTTGATGTCTCGGTGAATCAGTCGGTGTTGATGCGCATAATCCAATGCATCAGCCACCGTCGCCACGAGCCCTGCGGCTTCGGTGAACGATAGCCATGATCGCTTCATTCGTGCTGAAAGGTTTGTTCCCGGAATGTATTTCGAGACGATAAAACATGGGTATTTGTCGGTGGCGCCGACGTCGTAAACGGGGACGATGTTTGGATGATCCACACTGGCAACCGAGCGCGCTTCACGTCGGTAGGCCTCAGCATCTTCCGGTCTTTTGACAAGCTCTGCATGAGGAACTTTTATAGCGACGTGACGCATTAAAACGGCATCATAGGCCAGATAGACGATTCCGAATCCACCCGATCCAAGCAGCCGCTCAACCTGATACCGATCGATCTGCTGAGGCAACACGGGTGAACGGGCTTCCGCCTGGTCCTCGGTAACGACTTTTGAAGCTTGTTTGATGACATGACGATTGGAATCTTCAGGCTGGGCCAGTCGCTCGAATTTCAATAACCGATCAATCTGCTGTTCCAATGCCGAACGCATGGCAGAATCATCGGGACACAGTTCTGCCGAACGAACAGTACGGCCTTGTTTTCGCAGGTCGTCCCATTCGGCGAGCAGGTCAAATAATCGATCGCGGTCAACAGACGCCATTACAGCACCTCGTCCTCAGTCCCAATCCCAACCATGACCTGGTCGACCGCTTTCAGCCAAAGGCGACTGACCTGTCGGCGATGAAGATTCAAGACATTTGCGATCTGAATTTGAGGAAGATCAAGGTAGTAGTGCATTTCAAACACCTGGCGTTCTTCCGTTTCCAGGTTTTCCACGCGCTGATGGAATTCGCTCCACATCAGCAACTTTCCCGGATCTTGCGATGAAGGGAGTGTTGGATCGAACGGATTTGACGAGTCGGTTGAAGGAAAAGAATGTTCGCGGTTCAATCGCTGACGACGGACCACCATGTTTAAGAGGACCTGTCGAATCTTATGAGCTGCCAGCCGGAAGAAATCCTGAACGGTCTTCGGTTCGGTTTCTTCCAGTGCCGTCAATAATCGCATCCAGGTCTCATGGACGACACTGTCAACATCATGATGCAACTGAAGTGACGGAAACGACTGGCCGAGCATTTTTCCCGCCAGTCTCCGCAGGCGATCCATGGCATGTTCCAGCAACTCGCGCCGCACCGCTGGCCCCCCATCGGGGAACTGGTCGATGAGTCTTTGAAGTACGACGCTGGAATCGTCGGGCATGTCGCAAAGCCTGAAAACAGATGCAATGAAAGCCGATCTGGAAGTTGTTAAAGCCGACCTGACGTTTTTGAGATATTAGCAATTCACAGCTTCGAAGTGCATCAAGCAATCATGGCTCACTGCAAGAAGCGGGCAGGCCTGGAAATTTAAACACCTGACCCCAGAAGATCAGGGCAATCGCATCTAAAGCCTCCACACTTTAGCAATGGGTCTTTTCGAATCA
>JBAXBD010000341.1:0-6761 GCA_037142165.1 Schlesneria sp.
TCCTCGAAGCGGAATGATGTTTTTCCACTGTTCACGACATCGAGTTCCATGATCAGTTCGGGACCGAATGTCACTCGGAGGACAGCGTGAAAGTCGGCCGGGGACCATTTCTTCGTGGCCTCATCGCTTTCGATGAACATACTGACGATCACTGAGTCATCAGTCTGCACGATTGATTCCAGCTGCCAGGCTGTTGTCCGCGCGAATCCGTGCATTGGTGCATTAACGTCGTCTACTTTGCTGGAAAACCAGGGAAAGCAGACAGGTACGCCGCCGCGGATGGGACGGCTGTCGTTCCACTGCGATTGCGAGCTGACGAAGAGGACTTCTTCTCCGTTCGCAGGCTTCCAGGACGTCACGTGAGCGCCGTGCAGATACATCTCACCGTGTGCCGACCGAGAAGTGACCTCCACCTTGGTGAGTCCACCATGACCAGCGACGATTTTGACGATCTCGGGGATTCCGAATCGTCGATTCAACTCTGTGATTTCGAGTGGCTTTTCCATGCGATAACCTCCGCATCAAAAATTAAACTTCTCTCGTTGATTTTGCGAGTCTCGCACCTGTTAACATCGTTCAGATTGCCGACATCACAGGAATATAAGGTGGTTTTTATTGGCGCGTCGTTGAATCGCCGCGTATGACGCGAGTTTTGTGGTTCATTCCAATTCATTCCAAACTGATGTTATGGCCATCATGACAACTGCCGCACTCGATAACACGTAAGCCGCCTTTTTGGAACGGGTCATCTACCCGCCTGGGAAGAGAAGTTCTAGTAGGCCCGACAAATTATGCAATGTATATCCAGTCGGAAATCGAGCAAATCAGGTGAACCGCAGCTCAACGTTGGGCACCCGTGTCGAAGTCGGTCGGGCCGGATGATCACATCTTGCAAGTGCTTCAGTTGGGGATCAAGATGCGTTCTATGCCCAACCTCCTTCAGAATTCTTTGACAGAGTTGTGGCGTGAAAGGTCGTCATCTGACAACGGAAGTGAAGACATCATTGCCAACGGGCTTGAACCTCCGAGGCACATCCTTCATTCTATCAAGCCCGTCGGATTTTGAAGTCCGATTTGTTTCTGGTTGCAGGAAGGCTTTTGGAAAAATGGTTGATGTCAGTCCGTTTCGTGGTTGGCGGTACGATGTGTCTCAAGTGGGTGATCTCTCGGATGTGATTACACCGCCCTATGACGTCATCGACAGTAAGTTTCAGGATCAGCTTTACAAAAAACATCCCTGCAATTTCATTCGGCTGGAACTGAATCGAAGCGAACCGGCTGATCCTGATGCGAACGCCAAATACGATCGGGCGGCAGGATTCCTGAAGCATTGGATGCTCGATGGCGTTCTGCTCCAGGAACCAGAAGACGCAATCTACGTCTATTCGCAAGAATTCAAGTGGGAAGGAAAGACGTTTGTTCGCAGTGGCTTTCTTGCGAGAGTACGACTCGAGGAATTCGGCACCGGAAACGTTTTCCCGCACGAACAAACGTTGTCTGGACCGAAACTCGATCGGCTGATGCTAATTCGTGCGACGAACGCCAATCTTTCTCCGATTTTCGGACTGTATCCAGACGAAGAAGCATCGGTCCAGAGTGCACTCGACGATGTTTGCCTGGCGCTGACTCCATCTCTGGCGACGGATCATCTCGGTGTGATTCATCGATTATGGGTGGTCAAAGATCACAATGTCATCGGGAAGGTGAAGGCGGGTTTGCGAGACAAACCGGTGTTTATCGCGGATGGTCATCATCGCTACGAAACGGCGCTCAATTACCGACGCGAATTGCAGGCGGCTGGGAAGTTAAGTGACGATCTGTCAGCTGCGAACTTTGTGCTGATGCATTTTGTGGGCATGCAAGATCCTGGTTTGCAGATTTTGCCGACTCACCGGCTGGTGTCGGGGCTTCCAGCCGATCTCACAGCCGAACAAGTGACCAGAGTGCTTGAGCAATACTGTGAAATTGAGGTCATTGGCAAAGGGGATAAGGCAGCCGAAGAGACATGGGGCTTGATGGAAGCCGATGGTGGCCAGAACGTCTTTGGATTTGGCACGGCATCAGACGACACGTGGCTATTTGTTCGTGTCATTAACGAAAGCCCGATGTCGAAGCTGGCCGCTGAACACAGCGAGGAATGGCAATCGCTGGGTGTCAGCCTGCTGCACAAATTGCTGCTGGAAGAGTTGATCTTCAAACAAGTACAAGGCGAACCCAAATTTCAATACGTGCATCGGCTTGATGAAACGACCACGGCGCTGAAGGCGAAGTCACATCAACTCGCATGCCTGGTCGCTCCGGCGACGATCGAGCACGTCCGAGACATTGCGGAAAGCCGGGAAACAATGCCACCCAAGAGTACCTACTTCTATCCAAAACTGCTGTCGGGTCTGGTGATCCACTCCTTAAGCTGATCCAACTAAAGAATTTCAAGTGAAGGACGAGCGAATGTTGCTGAAGATACCCCGCTTCTTATCGTTTGTTTTGTTGAGCGTGTTGGCAACGAATGGATTGGTCGTTGCTGACGGTCCGACTGATAATACGAGCGACGGAGTCCGCCGCGTTCCGAAGCTCGGCGTTGAGGTATCAGAAGCTGATCGCCAGGAATTGACTGAGGGTTTGCAGTCACTGCATGCCAAGATCGAAAAACTCGGTCTCTCGAACGTCGCAATTGCCAGAGAACTGCTGCCTGACGTTTTGATCTTTCATCGTGCCGTCGATCAGGCGCTGCGATTCCAGGAGTTCTTCGATCCGAAAGAGATCGCTGTTGGCAAATCATTATTGCAACAAGGGCATCAGCGAGCCGATCAATTGCTGGCGGGCGAAGCCCCCTGGACGAAGCAGACGGGGGTCGTCGTAAGGGGTTATATTTCGAAGATTGACCGGACCGTTCAACCCTATGGATTGGTGATCCCCGCGACGTACTCGTTCGATGGAACGGAAAAACATCGACTCGATTTCTGGTTCCACGGACGGGGTGAGACACTCAGCGAAGTCAACTTTTTGAATGACCGATCGAAAAACGTCGGTCAGATCTCGCCGGCGAACACGATCGTGCTTCACCCTTATGGCCGTTATTGCAATGCGAATAAGCTGGCTGGTGAAGTTGATTCGTTTGAGGCACTTGAGGCGGTGAAGAAACAATATCGGGTTGATGCCGATCGAGTGGCGGTGCGAGGGTTCTCGATGGGTGGTGCTGCGTGCTGGCAGTTTGCCGTGCATTACCCCGATCAGTGGTTTGCGGCAAACCCCGGTGCCGGCTTTTCGGAAACGCCAGATTTTTTGAAAGTCTTCCAGAAGGAAACACTGACGCCGACATGGTACGAACAGGCGTTGTGGCAGATTTATGATTGTCCTGGCTACGCCGCGAATCTGGCTCATCTTCCGACGATTGCCTACAGCGGGGATATGGACACTCAGAAGCAGGCTGCGGACATGATGGCGAAGGCCTTTGAACGCGAAGGGATGCAGTTATTGCATATCATCGGTCCGATGACGGCTCATAGTATTCATCCTGAATCCGCCAAAATCATTGAAGCCAAACTCGCCGAATGGGCCGTCAAGGGAATTGATCATTCACCGACTCAATTGCAACTTGCGACGTTCACATTGAAATACAATCGGATGCATTGGCTGACAATCGACGGTATGAACGAGCATTGGAAAGAGGCTCGAGTTGTGATTAAACCGGTAGAAAATGAATTGCATGTGACAACAAACAACGTCGGCGCGTTGACCGTTCAACCTGCTGCTGGTCAGCCACGTAAAGTTTGCATTGACTCAGGCTTGCCCCTTGATGTACCAGCGGATGGTTCGTTCGTTCGCGATGGCACGACTTGGAAAGCGGGTAAGCCGCAAGGGCTTCGCAAGAAGCATGGTTTGCAAGGTCCGATTGATGACGCCTTCATGGATTCATTCATTTTTGTCAAGCCGAGCAAGTCTTGTCGTAGTGATGCCGTCAATAAATGGATCAATTCCGAATTCGAACACGCGGTCACCCACTGGCGACGCCAGATGCGGGGCGATGCGGTGGTCAAACTCGACAGCGAAATCACTGCTCAAGACATCGTGAATTCGAACTTGATCCTCTGGGGCGATTCCCAGTCGAATGAGTTGTTGGCCAAGATTGCCGACAAGCTTCCCGTGAAATGGACGGCGAACGAGGTCGCGGTTGGCGACGCCAAATTCGATGGGACATATCACGCTGTGGTTGCAATCTACCCGAATCCATTAAATCCCGAGAAGTACGTTGTGCTGAACAGCGGGTTCACATACCGCGAATACGATTACTTAAACAATGCACGCCAGGTTCCAAAGCTGCCCGATTGGGCGATCGTGGATGTCAGAGTCCCGCCGAATAGCCGTTATCCCGGCAAAATCGTCGATGCCGATTTCTTCGGCGAACGGTGGGAATTTAAGCGAACTGTCGTCCCCAAACACTAAAATTATTGAAGTGGCCTATTCGGTTTAACAATGAAACGAATTCCTTCGAAATTACAACCTTGGTTCGAGACTCGAAAACGATTTAAACTTAGCCATGCCGTAATTCAAATGGCTCGCGAACTTGGAATGAATCCGAAAGGATTTGGAAAACTGGACAACCATCGACAGGAGCGCTGGAAACTCCCTTTGGCACAATTTATTCCAGAATGTTATGAGAGGCGATTTGGCAAACCTCGGCCTGAACACGTTCGGACGCTTGAGCAAATAATTTTGGCCGAAGAGGAACGCAAGAAGCGAAAGCAACTTGCCAATGCTGAAAAGTCAAAACTTGCGACAACGGACGAGGCCACAGAGATCTCGACAGGCAAAGATTGCGCCAATGATGTTGAACCGTTTTAAAAACACAACGGGAAAACAGGTGACGAATGAATATGATTCAAAAACGGCCGCAACACCGTTTTTGATTGACTTTTGTCACTTGCGCAACGCTTGAACGGCAATGTCGGCACCGTCGAGTGCCTTTCGAATATGTTTCGCAAAATCCAATGCGTGCGGACTGTCGCCGTGGATGCAGATGGTTTCCGCATTCACTGACACGCCGGTCCCCTGGCGTGACCAAACGGTCTTCGACTTAAGCATGTCAATTACCTGACGAACTGCAAGTTCGTGATCAGTGATGACTGAGTTTACCTGATCGCGGGGGGTGAGCGTTCCATCGTCCTCGTAAGTTCGGTCAGCGAATACTTCACTTGCCGTTTGTAGACCGACAGTTTTCCCTGCTTCAATGAGCCGGCTTCCTGATTGCCCGACAAGAATCAGTTCAGGATCGACGTTAAAAATCGCTTCGGCGATCGCTTTTGCCAATACGAGGTCCTTTGCCGCCATATTATAGAGAGCGCCATGTGGTTTTACGTGTCGCAACGTGCCGCCTTCCGCTTTGACGAACGCCGCTAAGGCTCCGATCTGATAGACAACGATATCCTTGGCTTCCTGTGGTGTAATCTTCATCAACCGACGACCGAAGCCAACCAGATCAGGAAGCCCTGGGTGGGCACCGATGGCAACCCCTTTTTCCAGTGCCAGCCTGACGGTCGCTCGCATCGTGGTGGGATCGCCTGCATGAAATCCACATGCAATGTTCGCACTCGTGATGTAATCGAGGATGTCGGAATCGCAGCCGAGTTTGTACGCTCCGAAACTTTCGCCGACATCACAATTTAAGTCAGTCGTATAGGGCATGGGTTACTGTTTCTCGATATTCATTTGTGCGATACCACATCCAAGTCGTCGTATCATAGCCTCGCGAGAACGGTATAACTCCTGGGCTTCTTCGACAGAAATGGTTAAAAACCGAATTTGTGCTCCCGGTTTGACTTGAGCTAAAACGGGAATATCGACGGTCGCGATCTGGGCGATCTTTGCGTAACCGCCCGTTGTTGGACGGTCTGCCATGAGAATAATCGGCTGACCTTCTGGAGGGACCTGGACCGTTCCCACCGTCACCGCTTCCGAGACCAATTCGCGAGGCTGAATAAATCGCAGAGTCGGACCGGCGAGTCGATATCCCATGCGATCTGATTGTTGCGTGACGCGAAATGGTTCGGAAACAAATGCTTCGCGGCTTTCGTCCTCGAACCAATCGTTTTGGCCACCAGACATCACTCGAATCGTCGGATTATCTGAATATCCTGCCAGATCCAAGCCAGCAAACCAATCGGTTGCAACAAAGGAATGTTCCGAATCCCTTTCGGACATTATTTTCGTTTGCTGAGTGGCAAATCGCGATGCCGAACGAAGATTCAGGACATCCCCAGTTTGAAGCGGACGGCCTTCAAAGCCGCCGAGGCGGGCTCTTAAATAGGTACTGCGACTGTGCATCACGAGCGGAACGTCAAAACCTCCAGCGACGGATACGTAGCCTCGACACCCACGAATCGGCGAGCCAAATTCCAAAAGACTTCCCTGCCTGACAAATATGGGTCGCCAAAGTGGAACTGCCTGACCGTCGATGACTGCTGATAAATCTGCCCCGGTGATAGCAATCAGCGCTTCGCGTTCAAATAAAAGGGCTGGTCCTGACAGTGTGATTTCGAGAGCCGCCGCATGCGGCTCGTTCCCGACAAGAAGGTTACTGATTCGTAATGCCAAAGGGTCCATGGCACCGCTTACGATCACACCAAACTGCTGTAATCCATATCTTCCCAAGTCCTGAATCGTTGTCAGAAGTCCAGGACGATTGACGAGGATAGTCATCGAGATTTAGCCCTCAATGAACTGTATTCCTCAATAGTAATCGGGCGAAAACGGACGACGTCACC
>JBAXBD010000342.1:0-6751 GCA_037142165.1 Schlesneria sp.
ATGTTCATCGAGACGAAGTTCCCCAACCGAACATTGCAGCAGACAACGGCGAATGGACAGATAATGCAACCGACGCCAATCCGAACGTCATGTGCGATGACTGCTGTCGGATGAACAAATGACGCGAAAACCGCTCCACGCGCTTTTAACGCTTCTCCCACAGCGAGTTTTGACGTGGGATCTCCCAACGCCATCAAAAGTCGGTCACCTGACCGAGGTGAATAGGTCGAAATGCGACCCATCCAGCGTTCCTTCAGTGTGGGAAACTGATCGAGTGAATCTGGGTCGTCATCGAGAAAACCGACAGGGTTGTTGGATTGAGTTGCACGAAGTTGGCCAGATGTCCACGAAAAGACTTCCCGTCCAAACCCGCCTGCACCAACAATCAGCCAGCGTTCCGCTTCAACCATCCCTTGACCGGCGATTTCGACGCGAGAATCTGGTAATTGGTTCGGCATTGTTTCCGTGGCTGAGCCGTGGCGTGGAGAAAGTAGGGTCATTATGACATTCCGTCGAAGTGAATTTGGCCCGACATTTGAAATCAATCTGGCACCAGATTCAGCCACTCGGTCAACTCAAAAAAAAGAGAGAGTCGCTTTCGACATCAAGGCAATCGATTTGTACTTCGTTGTCCATTTTGCTCAAACGGCGTTTGGCCGGAATTCAGACAGATCGCACCGGACGCTGACGTTCTTGTCAGAAAGCCCCGATGCGGTCAAAGTCGGTTGATCCGATTGGGTTGCCTCTAGCGAATATTCCACTGAGTTAACCTCGGCAACCTGTTATCGTAAACTTGAACCCAAGGGGGTCGAATGGTGTCACTCGGGCTTACACCGTGGCCGTTGTGGCAGAAATTGCCGGTTGCGATAGAAACGGATTTACGAAGTTTGTCTCGGCGCCGACACCCGTTGACGCGGTCGGTACAATCATTCTGCTTCGCTGACTTGTATTTCATGCGGCATAACTGGTTTGTTAAGGGGAGTTATTAACGTGAAAGCCGCCTTTATTCGTGAAACGGGATCATCTTCGGTCATTCAGTACGGTGATCTTCCGACGCCCGAACCACGGCCCACTGAGGTGCTGGTCAAAGTAGGAGCGGTCGCGGTGAACCCGATCGATACCTACATCCGTGCAGGGATCGTTTCCATGATCTCACAGTTTCCCTATGTGATTGGTTCGGATCTGGCAGGGACGGTTGAAAAGGTTGGCAGTGAGGTCAAGCGATTTAAAGCGGGTGACCGAGTCTGGGGAAGTAATCAGGGTCTCTTTGGACGACGGGGATCTTTTTCCGAGTACGCATCCGTTGACGAACGCTGGCTTTATCCAACCCCCGCCAAAGAATCCGACGCCGAAGCCGCAGCAGGTGCTTTGGTCGGCTTGACGGCTCATATGGGGCTGTTTCAACACGCAGACTTAGGACCTGGTGAAGTCGTTTTCGTCAACGGCGGATCAGGTGGGGTCGGTTCATCCGTCGTGCAGTTGGCTAAGGCCGCTGGTGCCTTTGTCATCACCACCGGTGGAAGTGAACAAAGCCTCGCAATCTGCAGGAAACTCGGTGCCGACCTCGTGCTGAATTACAATGCCCATAATCTCGACGACCAGATCCGTGCATTCAGCTTACCACACGGCGGAGTTCACCTCTGGTTCGAAACTCAGCGCGAACCAACATTGGACCGAACCGTCTCGCTAATGGCACCCAGGGGCCGCATCGTATTGATGGCCGGCCGCTCCGCGCGGCCTGAATTTCCGGTCGGACCATTTTACGTCAAAGACTTGAGAATGATCGGCTTCGCCATGTTTAACGGAGCTCCCGAAGAACAACGCGCCGCCGCAGATAAGCTGAATACCCTGTACGATTTTAACCGCTGGAAGCCCTCGGTTGGAAAAATACTTTCGCTGAGCGAAGCCGCCGCGGCTCATCAACTTCAAGAGGACAATACGCTGCAGAAACAGGGGACGGTTCATGGCAAGATTGTTTTGACACCATAGTACGTTGCCAAGACTTAAAGTTCGGGTTTTGTGCCACTGCATCGGAGTCTTCTCCGACGCAGTGTCTTCGCTTTTCTTCGAGGCAATCAAAGAGCACTTGGTGACCGAAGAGGGTCATCCAGTGACACCCGAATATTGAGTTTGGACAACGCACTAGTCTGTTTTCGCATCGGAATGATATCATTTCATTGACACATGTCCTGATGACGACAACATTGACATCCTCTGACAGACGCTGACACCACAGGCATTTCAGAGTTAAAAGCGGTTTAACACTGATACTTCAACTGACCAGAACGGAACCTCACTTGGCCGACCCCATTCGCGACGACCTGAAAGTTCAATCTCGTACCGCCATTCTCGTTTCCGTTCCGGATTCGAGTCGAAATCTTGGAAAAGAACAGGCGCTTGATGAATTGAAAGGTCTTGTGAAAACAGCCGGCGTCAAAGTCGTCGGCGAGCTTGTCCAGATGCGGGGTCGTCCCCATCCCGGAACCTGCCTCGGCAAAGGAAAGATTGTTGAACTGAAAGACCTGGTCGATGCGACAGGTGCCGAACTGATCATTTTCGACAACAATCTCTCCCCCGGTCAGGGTCGACATCTCGAACAGGAAACCCAGCGGATCATCGTCGATCGAAGTGAATTGATTCTCGATATTTTTGCCACGCACGCCCGCACGGCGGAATCGCGACTTCAGGTCGAGCTGGCTCAGCTCCAGTACACGCGAACGCGACTCAAGCGGATGTGGACACACCTCGAACGCATCGAAGGGGGTATCGGCGCAAGTCGTGGTCCCGGTGAAAAGCAGATCGAGACCGACCGAAGAATCATCGATCAGCGGATTGACGAACTGAAACTTCGGCTTGCCGAAGTGGAAGTACGACGCGAACGGATGGTACGGCAGCGTGAGTCTCATGCACTCGTCTCACTCGTCGGGTACACGAATGCGGGAAAGAGCACCCTCATGAACGCGCTGACTGGTGCTGACGTCTACGTCGCCGACCAGTTGTTTGCCACGCTCGACACACGGACCCGCAAGTGGACCATCCCACAATGGGGCGATCTTTTGCTGAGTGACACCGTCGGATTCGTGCGCGATCTGCCGCACTCGTTAATTGCTTCGTTCAAATCGACGCTCGAAGAGGCTCGTCAGGCCGATCTGCTGCTGCATGTTGTCGACGTGTCAAACCCGGAAGCCGAGGAGCAGGCCGAGACCGTCGAACGTGTCCTCGATGAAATTGGGGTCGAGGTTCGCAACTTTATTCTGGTGTTGAACAAAATCGATGCCGCAAAGGATCGAGGCCTCGTGGATGTATTACGAGCGAAATACGCTCATTCGGTGACAGTCTCGGCCATCACTGGTGAAGGACTCGATAAACTTGGTTCGCTGGTGGGTGAACTACTGGGCCAGGGCTACGTCGAAGCCGAGATCGTGACATCGGCGGGCAATGGAAAACTGTTCGCATTCCTGGCGGAACACGCCGAAGTCTTGCAGACGGAATATGTCGATTCCACAGCGACGCTGCGTTGCCGTATCGCGAGAAACATCCTCTGGAAAGTCAACGGCGAAGGAACGACGGTTCGATTGCTATAAGGCCTTATCAAAGCTAAAGATTCGGGTGCCACTGGATGACCGTCTTCGGTCACCCAGTACTCTTCGATTGCCTCGAAATAAAGAGAAGACACTGCGTCGGAGAAGACTCCGATGCAGTGGCACAAAATCTGAACTCGAAATCTTGGCAACGAACTCATCATCAACAAGCAAAGGGGCAATATGCCTTCCACATCAAAAGTTGCCATTGTCACCGGTGGCGGAACCGGAGTTGGTCGATCAACGTCGTTAGGATTGGCGCGACTTGGTTATCACGTTGTGATCAACTATTCCCGCTCGAAGGATGAAGCCCTGAAAACCATCAGCGAAATCCAGGAACTTGGCGTCCAGGGATTTTCTGTTTTGGCGGATGTGGCGGATGATGCGGCCTGCCGAAATATGGTCTCGGAAACAGTGTCGAAATTCGGCGGAGTCGACGTGCTCGTGAACTGTGCCGGAACGACTCAATTTATTCCTTTCAGCAATCTTGAAGAAGTCACGGACGATGTCTGGGAACGCCTGTTTAAGGTCAACGTCGTCGGAGCGTTTCACTGTGCTCGAGCCGTTCGAGAACCAATGCTGAAAGCGGGGGGCGGAGTCATCATCAACGTTTCGAGCGTAGCGGCACAATTGGGACAGGGAAGCTCAATCCCCTATTGCTGTACCAAAGCGGCTCTCGACAACCTGACGGTCTCGCTCGCCAGAACGTTGGCACCTCAGATCCGCGTGAATGGTGTCGCACCTGGCTTCATCGCTGGCCGCTGGACAGAAGCGGGGCTCGGTGACAACTATAACCGAATCAAACAGGCCTACGAACAAACGTTGCCGCTCGGTCGAGTCTGCGATCCCGACGACGTTGCCGCCTGTATCATCAGCCTGATTACAGGAAGTTCTCTTGTGACCGGCCAGACATTGACGGTCGATAGTGGTATGATGATTTCCGGTTTTCAAGTGAAATTCAGTTAATTGACAAAATCATGTTCAATCGACGTGACTTTCTGACTGTCGTCTCGACTCCGCTTTTATTAGGCGGCGGACTGAAGATCAGTCCCGCGTGGGCCGACCACGAAAACAGTGGCGTTGATGTCGGGCCATTGAATGACGGCGAAGATCTGTTTGCCTACATCCGTCGGACCTGTGGAAAATTCGACGTCCGCCACTATCAAAAGTTGTTGGGTGCGGCCAATGAGTTCAAGGACGGCGACGCGATCGTCGAGGTGGCTGCTGTCGATGATCAATCGCGATTTCGCGCAAGAACGCTGCTGGCACACACGAAGATCGTTGATCTTGTTGATCATCCACCCTGGCAAGATGAATTGTCCCGATGGATTGACGAATTCACGTCAAAGGAGCTGTTAAGACCCTGGAATGACCGAACGGTCGGACAACTGAAAAATCATCTGCTTACCGCCAGCGAACCAGAAATAAAGAGCATCCTTCCGGGACTGACCAGTGATCTGATTGCCTGTCTCATTCGGCTGATGACGAACGATGAATTGATCTCCATTGGCAAGCGAGTCTTTCATTCTCTCCCTGGTTCGCACATCGGAGCGAAAGGATATCTCGGCGCACGGATTCAACCGAATTCACCCACCGACAATCTCGATGACATTCGGCTTCAGGTTTTCGACGCTTTTTCATACGCGGTGGGCGACGTCTTGCTGGGGACGAATCCCGTTTCGAGTGATCCTCGTTCGGTCGCTGCCGTCGAACTGGCGCTGCAAGACATTCTCAAGACGTTTGAAATTGATCACGTCATACCGCACTGCGTGCTGGCCCACGTCGACGTTCAGGCGGAAGTCGAACGAGTTCAGCCGGGTTCCACCGAATTCTGGTTTCAAAGTATCGCCGGAAACGATGCCGCGAATGCAACCTTCGATATCAACCTCGACAAAATGACGAATTACGCGAAAAGCCGTACTGGTCGATATGGCCTGTACCTTGAATCAGGACAAGGTGCCGATTTTACCAACGGCCACAGCCACGGCTGCGACATGGTTTTTCATGAGTCACGCAAATACGGGTTCGCACGCGGTCTGACTCATACGATCGCCGCTTCGAAGCAGATCCCCGCCAATCAGGTCTGGCTGCATCTCAACGACGTCGCCGGCTTTATCGGACCCGAAGTCTTTCGAACTCGTGAACAGCTTGTCCGCTGCTGCCTGGAAGACATCGTGATGGGGAAACTGCACGGACTGACCATCGGGCTGGATGTCTGTTCGACGCTGCATATGGATCTCTCGCTGGATGACCTCGACTGGTGCCTGGATCAGATTGCACCCGCCAATCCCGCGTACCTGATGGGCTTGCCTACCAAGATCGATCCGATGCTGGGCTACTTAACAACCGGATATCAGGACCACGTTCGTTTGCGTGACAAATTCGGCTTCCGAGTTGATGATCGAATGTGGTCGTTCTTCCAGCGGCTAGGGGTTATCGGAGCTGATGGCCGACCAACCGAACACTTTGGCGACCCGAACTGGGTTTACCTGCAATACCGGCGATGTCAAAACGATTCTCGAACCGATGCGGTGATCCTCGCCGAATCCCGAAACCTGATTTCGGAAGTTCGCCAGCGCGGTCTCTTCATCGCAGAAGGTTACGGAAATCGTCCCGGCGATCTTTCACCTAAACTTCGCAGTGAAATTCAGACGGTTTACGACGACGCAAAACAGTGTATCTGGAAGGAGTGGAACCCCGACTTCGTCAAACAGATTCCCAATGCCATTCATTTGTCGACGCGATCAGCGAACCGCCAGGATTACATCCTGCATCCGACGACAGGCGAACATTTGTCGGATGAATCGCTGCGTCGTATCAAGCAGTTTCGCGTGGACGACAAACAAGCATCCAACGTCGCAATCGTCGTCTCCGAAGGACTGAACGCACTGGCCCTGATGGACGACGGGAATCTGTTACCGTTGCTCGAAGAACTTCGACCCCTTCTTACAAAATCAGGATTGGCGGTTGCCCCCGCACCGCTGGTCGTTACAAGCGGTCGAGTTCGTGCCGGTTATCGGATCGGCGAAGCCCTTTTCGGTGGGCTTCCGGGTTCAAGAACGATCATCCATCTGATCGGTGAGCGACCCGGTTCCGGCCATCACACGCTGTCGGCCTACCTGACGACCGCCGATGGAACAACATGGGGACGTCCAAGCGAAGTCGATCAC
>JBAXBD010000343.1:0-6733 GCA_037142165.1 Schlesneria sp.
AATCGGGTACCGGACACCGGATGTCACTTGGCATTGTCGTACTTTCGCAAACAGCATCACCCTGACGTCAGCCTGAATTTCAACGTGGCTTTGGTAGACACTGCCGTATAATACGCGATTGATGAATGAATTCACGTGTCTCAAGGAGAAAAACATGTCCGCTCAAAGTCTTGAAGAACTGCGCGCCAGGAAGTGCGTACCCTGTGAAGGGGGCGTCCCCAAGTTGTCGAAAGCCGAGGCTGAAGCCCAACTCGCCAAGCTGGTGGGCTGGAGCATCACAGTTGATGGCCAGAGAATTCGCAAAGAGTGGAACGTCAAACATTTCATGGCGGGAATGCGATTTTTCAATCTCGTTGCTGAAATCGCCGAAGCGGAAGCGCATCACCCGGATCTTCACCTCGTCGGTTTCCGAAACGTGGCGGTCGAAATCTGGACGCACGCAATCGGTGGACTGTCCGAGAACGATTTTATTCTGGCTGCAAAAATTGACGAGCTGCCGATTCAATTGAAATCAGTTTGACAGACGCTAACGCCGTCCTGGGTAGTCTGACGGAGACCAACCCATCACGCGTTTGAACGTTGTGGAAAAGACGAACGAGTTTTTATAGCCAACATCATTCGCAATTGTTTCAATTTTTCGTTGTCGTTCGACCACAAGCTCTGCTGCACGTCGCATTCGCAACCAGATCAATTGCTGTCGAGGACTTCGTCCAAGTTCCTTGAGACAAAGTCGTTGCAGTTGTTTTTCGCTCAGGTGAACAAGCCTGGCCATTTCCGCGATCGTCCATGGCTGATCCAAGCCTGCAGCAACCTGCTCCCAAAGCTGCCAGATTCTGGGATCGAGACGGGTCGGTGCAGCGAAACGCAAAACATAATGATGGACGAGGTCGATCCATCGACCGATTGCAGGAGAATCGACTTGAGGCAATTCACGAGGATCATTTTGCTTATCGTGTTTCGCGGCGGTACATTCATGAAATAGGCCAAGAATCGCCAGGCGCAAGCCTTCCGAATCAAATTGAGCGACAACCGGAGTTTGTGCTGAAGTCAGAGGCTGTTGTCCTGACCGCTCCTGATACCGAACCCAGCAGAAATCCCATGACCCACCCGGTATTGTGTGGAACGCTTGAAGCGTTCCCGGAGGTAGTAAGACTGCCTGGCCACGAACGCAATTTGTCCAGCGACCGTCGACTAATACGCTTCCTTCACCTCCAAAACAGGCAAGAAAATAACTGCCGCCTAATCGAGTCCTGACAATCTTGAACGGTGATGGCATGCGAGCAACCGCCAAATGTCGGATTCTGTATCGATTGAGTTCGGAGCAGACTGGCGCCGACGCCAGCCATTCTCGGGAATCTTCGGCATCGGCGCGAATCATCGAGATTTCTGCGACCGGCGGACGAATGTCGGTTTCAGATAGATTTAGGTCGGGACGACGCATGGAGATCCGTCGCAGTCTGGTTATGATAGAATTGTGAATCGATCGATCGGGAATTGAAGCTGCCTCATTGCAACATACCAGTGATTCGAATTAGCGAGACGCCATCATAATGATCAGGGTTCGTAAACCACATTCCCAGATGCTGCTGGGTTTATTGATAATTCTGAGTATCAAGGACGTGTCGGCTCAATCGCCCGAACTGATCGACTTTGGTCGTCAGATTCAGCCGATTCTGGCAAAGCGATGTTTTGCATGTCATGGTCCCGACAAAGCCGAAGGGGGGCTCAGGCTCAATCAAAAAGAGTCTGCCCTGTCCAAACAAGCGTCGGGTAAACAGGCCCTCGTCCCTCAAAAAATCGAACAGAGTGAATTGATTCGTCGAGTGACTTCGAATGATGACAGCGAGCGAATGCCCCCGGAAGGTCAGCCCCTGACATCAGCTCAGATCGACCTTTTGAAACGATGGATTGAACAAGGGGCGGAATGGAACGAACACTGGGCATTTTTGCCGCCGAAAGTGTCCGCTCCACCAACGGTGAAGAATGTCGCATGGGTGACCAACCCCATCGATGCTTTTATTTTACACAGGCTTGAGCAGGCTGGCCTGAATCCTGCTGACCCGGCAAATAAGACAGCTTTATTACGTCGCGTAACGTACGACCTGACGGGACTTCCTCCCACACAGGCAGAAGTGGAATCATTTGTCGCTGACAATTCGGCCGATGCGTACGAAAAAGTTGTTGATCGACTGCTTCAATCGCAGCGGTATGGAGAGCAATGGGCTCGTCATTGGCTGGACGTGGTTCGCTATGCCGATACGAATAGCTTTGAACGAGACGGACCGAAGCCGAACGCATGGCGATACCGCGACTACGTCATTCGGTCATTCAACAGCGACAAGCCATATGATCGATTTGTTCGAGAGCAGCTGGCGGGTGATGAGTTGTCTGATGGGGGATCGGACGGATTGATTGCCACCGGTTTTTATCGGCTTGGCCAATGGGACGACGAACCCGCCGATCGGTTGCTTGCGCTGTATGACGGCTTCGACGACATTATTACCACGACAGCTCAAGGATTTCTCGGTTTGACCGTGAACTGTGCCCGTTGCCACGATCACAAAATTGATCCGATCTCACAGCACGACTACTACAGTCTGCTGGCGTTTTTTCAGGGAGTGACACCCAACGGCAACCCAAATCCGAATACCGAACGTCCAATTTTTGAGGACGATGTGGCCAAACAGGCCTATCTGGCGGCTGTAAAAGCTCATCAGGATCAAATGGACAAGATCCAGACATCGATTTCGGCAATTGAAAAGGATTTTCGTGAACGGCTTGATACTCAAGAGCCTCACGTAATTCCTGCAGATTTGGACGAATTGGAATATCGATTTTACCGCGACACGTGGCAGAAGCTTCCTGAATTTGACAACCTCAAGCCGGAGACGAAAGGAAAGCTGGAAAAAGGCTTCATTGATATCTCGTTGGCAACGCGCGATTTTGCATTCGGGTTTGTATTCACGGGGGTCTTAAAAGTTCCGGCGGATGGTGAATATACATTTAGTGTCGATTCGGACGACGGCTCACGGTTGACGATCCAAGGGCAAGAAATCGTCCTTTACGATGGAATTCACGGTACGGGCGAGCCTCGGATTGGTAAAATTTCATTGAAAAAGGGGCGAGTTCCGGTTCGGGTCGACTATTTCCAGGGGCCTACGGGAGCGAAAGACCTGATTATTAAGTGGTCGGGACCTGAGGTCCCGCAGCGACTCCTTTCCGTCCCATTTGATGATGGCTTGCGCGCCTCTGATGGAAAGAATCGTAAAAAAGACTTTAAGGGCTTAATTGCATTAAAGGGAGCAGGGGTCCTTGGAGCAGAAGTGTATGGCCAGTACACGAAATTGCTTCAACAACTCGAAGAACTGAAACGAAATAAAGTCCAGGCGCCGTCTGCACTGTGCGTCACAGAAGTGGGTCCGAACCCACCCGAGACGTTCTTGCTGAAACGTGGCAATCCACAGTCTCATGGTGATGTCGTGATTCCCGCGTTTCTATCGCCGCTTGGAGGTGGCGCGGCGAACATTCCAAAGTCTGGCCCGTCCGCGACAACGTCTGGTCGAAGGCTGGTACTGGCCAATTGGATTGCATCGCCAAGCAATCGGTTGACCGCTCGAGTCATCGTTAATCGATTGTGGCAGCATCATTTTGGACGTGGGATCGTACGCTCGCCCAATAATTTTGGTTTACTCGGTGATCGTCCCACGCACCCGGAATTGCTGGACTGGCTGGCAGTTGAGTTCATGCAAGGCTCAAATCGAGCGACCGAGCGAGGAGAAGTATCTGGGCAACCGTGGTCTCTCAAGCGCATGCACAAACTGATCGTGATGTCGAGCACCTACCGTATGTCGTCACATGCTTCAAAACATGGACTTGATTCGAAAACGGCGACGTCAAACGATAAGGATCCTTTGTCGCTTGACCCGTTGAATCATCTTTTCTGGCGGCACGATATGCGGCGGCTTGGCGCTGAAGAGGTGCGTGATTCGGTGCTCGCGGTGAGTGGTCAGTTGAATTCAAAAATGTATGGTCCTGGCGTTTATCCAAAAATTAGCGATGAAGTCAAAGCGGGACAGTCGAATCCCGGTTCGGGATGGGGAAATTCTTCTCTTGAAGAACAATCGCGTCGAAGTATTTACGTTCACGTCAAACGTTCGCTGGTGTTGCCGATCCTTTCGGACTTCGACGTGGCTGATACAGATAGCAGTTGCGCCGCTCGCTTCACGACGACCCAGCCGACACAGGCCCTGGGTATGTTAAACGGCGAATTCCTTAACGAGCAGGCAACCCAGCTCGCAAATCGATTACGAAAAGAAGCGGGGGCCAATGTCGCTCAACAAGTCTCGCTCGCGTATCGCCTCGCCCTGAATCGCGAACCCGATGAAGCCATGGTTCGGCGAGGATTATTTTTAATCGAAGCACTGAAAACAAAGCACGAATTGTCTGCTGATAAAGCACTCGACAAATTCTGTCTGATGACTTTGAACCTGAATGAATTTGTTTATCTGGACTAGGTGAGATGATGTCGATTCCAAATTTTTGCGGCCGAACACGACGCGAATTCCTTTGGCAAACCGGTGCAGGGTTTGCTGTAACTGCACTTGCGGGAATGTTGCAGCGTGACGCGATGCTGGCGTCAAACGTTCTGGCATCGGATGGTGTTACCCATCAGAACCCTTTATCCGCGAAAGAACCACATTTCGCACCCAAAGCCAAGAACGTAATTTTTCTATTCATGTATGGCGGGCCAAGCCATATTGATACTTTCGACTACAAGCCTGCGATGAAGGGACGCGATAACCAGACGATTGATGTCAAGACCTTTGGTCGCGGTGGTCATAAAAACCAAGGCCGAATTGTCGAACCTCGATGGAACTTCAACCAGTATGGGAACTGCGGCAAGTGGGTCAGCGACCTCTTTCCGCACCTTGCCACCTGCGTTGATGATATTGCGTTCTTGCATTCAATGACTGCCGATTCACCGATTCATGGTTCAGCCATGTTGATGATGAACTCGGGCAAAATCACATCGGGCAGCCCATGCCTGGGTTCGTGGGTCAATTATGGGCTCGGAAGTGTGAATGAAAATCTGCCGGGTTTCGTTGTGATGCTTGATCCTTCCGGTGGACCGATCAGTGGTGCCAAGAACTGGTCGAGCGGTTATATGCCCGCCACGTTTCAAGGGACGATTCTTCGCTCGAAAGGGGCACCGATCATCGACCTCAACACACCCGAAGGAACCACCCGTTCGATGCAGCGTGAACTTCTGGATGCGTTGAACGACGTGAATTCGGCCCATGCCGCCACTCGATCTGATAACTCGGAACTGGCTGCGAGGATTAATAGTTACGAGTTGGCGTTTAAGATGCAAAAGCATGCGCCTGAAGCGGTCGATTTTTCGCAGGAAACTGCCGCGACTCAAAAGCTTTATGGTCTGGATCAACCTCGAACTCAGGACTTCGGTAAACGTTGTCTGCTCGCAAGGCGACTGGTCGAACGGGGTGTCAGATTTATTCAACTCTATTCCGGCGGTAACCATAATGACGCCAATTGGGATGCTCACGGCGATCTGGAAAAAAATCATAATTTCCACGCCGGCAACACCGATCAACCGATCGCAGCGTTACTGAAAGATCTGAAGCAGCGAGGCTTGCTTAAGGACACCCTGGTTGTCTGGGGCGGAGAATTTGGGCGTCAGCCCACAGCTGAATACGCAATGGGAACGGGCCGCGATCACAATGCATACGGATTCACAATGTGGATGGCCGGTGGGGGCATTAAGGGCGGCGTCAGTGTTGGGACGACGGACGAACTTGGTTCGGCCGCTGTTGATTCACCGTTTCATGTGAGGCGTCTACATGCGACTATTTTGAATCAAATGGGGCTGAATCCCAACGGCCTTTCGTACTACCACGGAGGTCTCGATCAAAAGCTGGTCGGCGTGGAACATGTTGAGCCGATCAGCGAAATCATCTAGATCAACGAACGATTCTGAACGCGAAAACAAATTGATGAACAATTAACTGAAGTACGATCCAAACAAGCTCGAGTACGAATGAAGTTGATGAGCGCGATCTCAAGATTGCGGTCGATCCGGGCGAGAAGCTCACCCATGTTGTCAATTGCTCACCCGAGGCGTTCCAACAAGACCATCTCCCCGCTGCAGTCAACCTGATACATCGAGCGATGTCAGCGTCGGCAACATGTTCACTTGATATGGGTACATTAGTTATTTGTTACCTTGACGTAATCGGTTGCAATTCCTCGACAAAGCTGGCGATGTGACTCGCTCAGCTTGGGGTTTCGTGCGAAAGAACTACTGATTGGGGGGGGGGAATACATTTGTGGAAACGAGACGACAACGAGATTCACAAAGAGCATCGCTGGAAAATTCGAATCAGTGCGGTTGCGAGTAGCGCGGCGCCGGCTGGGCTGTCGCTACTTCTTCTGATTCGCTTTCACAGTTTCCCAGTGCTTTCGAATAACGGCAGCGGCCTCGTCCTTGATCGACAGCGCCTTTGTTGGAAGTGGTTGCTTGGGTAGAGAAGTTGCCGCAGAAGGCGCAACTGGAACTTTTGCGGTATCAGAACCAGCGTCTAATTTCGATTTCCCTGAAATAATGGCGGTATCGGTTCCCGTGTAATTTGAACCTGAATCCATCAGCCAGTCGGCGATTTCGTTATCGGAAACTTTCGGTTGATTGCCACCAGCGGATACTTTAGCTTTCTGCAAT
>JBAXBD010000344.1:0-6688 GCA_037142165.1 Schlesneria sp.
CAGATAGACCTGTTTGACTATAAGCCGCGGCTTGCCGAATTTCATAAGCAGGAGCTGCCCGCGTCGATTCGGATGGGTCAACGGCTGACTGGCATGACCTCCGGTCAAACCAGCTTTCCTGTCGCCGCATCCAAGTTCAAGTTCGCACAACATGGGCAATCAGGGATGTGGCTCAGCGAGATGCTGCCGCATACGGCCAAGATCGCCGACGAGATTTGCATGATCCGGTCGATGTATACGGAAGCGATCAATCACGATCCGGCAATCACGTTTATTCAGACCGGAAGCCAATTGCCGGGCCGACCCAGTTTCGGTTCGTGGGTCGATTATGGTCTCGGGACCATGAATGAGAATCTTCCTGCGTTCGTTGTCATGATTTCGAAATCCAACACGAAAGGGCAGGGGCTGTTGGCCCGGCTCTGGGGGAGCGGCTTTCTGCCGTCACAGTATCAGGGCGTCAAATTGCGCGGTGTGGGAGATCCCGTATTGTATCTCTCGGACCCTCAGGGAATGGATCGCGAAGGTCGTCGACAGATGCTCGACGGACTCGCTCAATTGAATGAAATCCAGTACGCCGATGTCGGTGATCCCGAGATTACAGCGCGAATCGCACAATACGAACTGGCCTTTCGTATGCAGACTTCGGTCCCGGAATTGATGGATTTATCCAACGAATCAGCTCATACGTTTGAGATGTACGGTGAAGATTCGAAGAAGCCCGGTACGTATTCGGCAAACTGCCTGCTCGCCCGACGACTTGTTGAAAGAGGTGTCCGCTTTATCCAGCTCTATCACCGTGACTGGGATCATCATGGCGGTCTGCCCGACCGAATGGTCCAGCAGTGCAAAGAGACCGATCAGGCTTCAGCGGCACTGATTCAAGATTTGAAGCAGCGTGGACTGCTCGATGAAACACTCGTCATCTGGGGTGGCGAGTTCGGCCGAACCGTCTACTGTCAGGGAGCCATCACCGAAACGACCTATGGCCGTGATCATCATCCGCGATGTTTTTCGCTCTGGATGGCCGGTGGTGGGATGAAGCCAGGCATGGTCTTCGGTGAGACCGACGACTATTCGTATAACATTGTGCGTGATCCGGTGCACGTCCATGATCTACAAGCGACGATCCTGAATCAGCTGGGGCTGGATCACACTCGGTTAACATATCGCTTTCAAGGGCGTGATTTCCGCGTCACCGACATCCACGGGAAAGTCGTCCCCGAAATCCTGGCGTAGCTCTTCGTGCCACTGCTTGACCGCCTTGGGTCAAGCAGTGCTCTTCGGTCGATCGGAAGAGAAGACACTGCTTCTCCGAGGACTCCGAAGCAGTGGCACAAGATCCACGGGAAAGTCGTCCCCGAAATCCTGGCGTAAGCTCTTCGTGCCACTGCTTGACGGCCTTGGGTCAAGCAGTGCTCTTCGGTCGATCGGAAGAGAAGACGCTGCTTCTCCGAGGACTCCGAGGCAGTGGCACAAAGCCCCATTAAGAAGTTTGACCACGCTTTAAACTTGGACGACTTCCCCGCTAATCGCAGAACGTTCGAGGGCTTCAATTACCTGCACGACGTTCGCCGCGTCGGCCAACGTCGGCAATGTTGTTGACGCGCCACTCCACTTCTTGGTCAGTTCGCTGATGAAGGTTTCGTTCGAATCATTGGAATGAATTAACGGCTCATCAACGATCTCACCATCGTCGATTTCGGTGTAGAGCCGATCATTACGATAGCTGCCTGAAGAACCTTCGATCATCCATCCGGTTCGAAAACCGAGTCGCGATCGTGTATCGATTTCGATCTGCGCCGTACAACCATTGGCGAAATCAATGACGGCGAGGAAACCATATTCTTGTTTCGGCTCGCCATCGCTCAACAATTTTGCGTAAACACGCTCGGGATTGGACTCGACAAGAACGAACAATTGATCAAGCCAGCGATACCCGAACTCTCGCAGAACGCCATCTTCAGACATTTCGCCAGGAACGCGCTTCTCACAGCTCGACAATCTCACGGAACGCAGATTTCCCAGGCGTCCGGTGCGGCGCGCAGCCGTCGCGGAAACGAAGTTTGCCGACCATCGACCTGGACTCGCAACCGTTGAAGTACGATTCGAATTGACCGCCAACTCACCAAGGGAACGCAAGACTTTGGATGAGACTGACCAAGGCCGATCGATGACAAGATGCTGGCCACCATGCAGCACCGCTTTGGCAACTTCTTCGGAAAAGTCATCGACCAGAAACAGCGCGTCAGCGACATTCGGCGACAACATTGAATCCCACCGATCGAATAATGGACAACCTGAACCGGTCGCCAGCCCCCGGCGCTTCGAGTCTGAGTCAAAGGCCCCAACCAGACGGATGTCGGCGGATAGACTTAACCTTTCGAGATAAAACAAGCCAGCATGACCCAGGCCAAGCACACCAACTCGCCAGGGAGTGGCCAGGGATGATGAGGGAAGGCCGAAGGACGATTCCGCAGAAGGGGGAATCGCAGCATTCTGATTATTCATCCCTCATCCTTCCGCCTTCATCCTTTCATGACAGGGTATCTCCCTGTTTCACTGTTCAATCTTCTCACCACCTTTTGTTGCTCTCGATATACCACTCACCTTAATCCTGAAGTCTCCAATGCACTTCGAACCGGGCGGGGCATTCACCTTCAGATAAAGAACGCCATCCTTTTTAGGAGTGAATTCGTGTCTTGATTTGATCGTGAATGGCTCGGGTGGTTGTTTGCCGGAATGATTTTCTTCGGTCACGATCATCCCCATCAATGCCCCGGTGGGAACCCGCCCGACCAGATCCCGCATGACGTTTTCCGTGGGGAACCCATCGGCGCTCATATTCGACACGGTGAGAATCAGTTTGTAATCGCCTGCTGCTTCGACCCGAGCAAGTTTATCTTTATGAACGTTACCGACAGGTGTCCAATCACTGCTCGTCTCAAACTTGAAATCAACTTCCGATGACTTCAGGAGATTGTCTTCTAGTTCTGAGATCTTCTTTTTGATTTCTTCGTTTTTGGGGTCCAGTTTTAACAGGACTTCAAGCAGGAATTTCGCACGATCATATTGGCCCGATCGTTCGTAACCATCGATAATCGCTTTGGATTCCGTTTCAAAGGTGTCTTGCAACTTCTGCAGTCGCACATCGATCTGCTTCACTTCAGCGGATGAAATCGGTTTTGATGGCTTCGATTTGTTCTTACCGGATTGTGCCAGGACAGTTGAAACGGAAACAAACACGACGGCAGTTAATGCGATTGCCAATGCCGCCGAGATCGTGCCGAAGCGCTGGTAACGAGCCACGTGACATCCTTATTGAACGAGCGGAAAACGTTGATGTCTGCCGGACGAAATTCGTCTCGGACAATCGACATTAAACGCAATTCATCAAGTCTTCGCAATCGGCAGCATGGCTTTGGTGTTCACATGATGGGCTTCGTCGGTCATCTCAGAAGAAAAGAAAGGTTGGAACGCTAATCAGCACTAATCTTCGCGGTTCGGAAAATCCAAAAGTCCTTTAATCTCACCCAATTTTTGTTCGTCGTACTAACGTTTAGAGTCTTTGCAGGTCGCGAAACATCCGCAGAAGAAAAGGCATCAAAGGGCATACGCAGCCCAGCTCATCTGTTCAACGCGCGAACGATAACCCTATTCTGAACCCGTCGTTCGAAGCGCATGAACCGGCTATGCCGGTTCGCCTCGACTGTTTTTTCGTGTTTTTGGTGTTTTTCGTGGTTCAAATTCTTCTCGTGATTGGGTCGAAGGCACAGCCCGCCCCAGGTGATTCGGCAGATTCGTGGTGAAATCGCATTTTTGACGTCAATCAATCGTTGTGGCATACGGTGCCGGATTCGTTTATGACATGGGTCTCTATTCATTCGTAATCAAGGCGAAGGCCCATGCTGGAAAAACTGATCGACATCTCGCTCGGCAACCGGATGCTTGTCATCTCGTTGGTTTTTATCATGGGGGCATTGGGGGTTTACTCGGCAGTCAACCTTCCGATCGATGCCGTACCCGACATGACGAATGTGCAGGTTCAGATCGTTACCGAAGCGGGCGCGTTGTCACCTCTCGAGGTCGAGCAATACGTGACATCGCCCGTTGAACTGACGATGTGCGGTCTGCCCAATGTCGAAGAGATTCGCAGTATCTCGAAATTCGGACTGTCGCTGGTCACCGTCGTCTTTAACGAGGGGACAGATGTCTTCCGCGGGCGACAGTTGATTGCCGAACGACTGATTGACGCGGCAGAACGAGTCCCCAAAGGCTACGGCACCCCACGACTGAATCCTTTGACGACGGCGCTGGGTGAAATCCTTCAGTTCGAAGTCAGGGGCGAGGGATATTCGCCGATGGATCTGCGAACGATTCTCGAATGGCAGATTGCTCCTCGTCTGCGGCAGGTCCCCGGCGTCACCGAAATCAACTCGCACGGTGGTTATTATCAGTCGTTTGAAGTACGGCCTGATCCCGATCGGTTGGCCAGCTTCGGAGTCAGTTTGCCAGACCTCTTTCGAGCGATCTCGTCGAACAACGGCACCTCCGGCGGGGGATACGTCGTGCATCATGGCGAGCAACGGTTTATCCGTGGTTCGGCCCTGCTTACAAACGAAGCCGACATTGAAAATGTTGTGGTTCGTGGTAATCACGATGGAACACCGGTGCTCGTGCGGGACCTGGCCGAAGTCGTGATCGCGCCACTCACTCGCCAGGGAGCCGTCACGCGCGATGGTCGAGGTGAGGCGGTGATGGGCATGGTCATGATGCTGTGGGGTGCGAACTCGCGAACGGTTGTGCTGGCAGCGAAGGAACGACTGGAAGAAATCAATAAAACACTTCCAAAGGGTGTTTATGCCGAAGTGACTTATGACCGTGCGGACCTGATTAACCGAACGTTGCATACGGTCCAGCGAAACCTGCTGGAGGGTGGGACCCTGGTCATCATCGTGCTGTTAGTGATGCTCGGCAGCCTGAGAGCAGGGATCGTCGTCGCGATGGCGATTCCACTGTCGATGCTGTTCGCTGCGAACATGATGTCTCTGACAGGAATCACGGCCAGCCTGATGAGTCTGGGAGCGATCGATTTCGGACTGATCGTCGACAGTTCGGTGATCATGGTCGAGAACTGCATGCGGCGGATCTCACACAATCACGACGAACGACCGCACCTGGAAGTGGTGCGGGATGCGGCGATCGAAGTTCGTAAGCCGACGATGTTCGGCGAACTGATTATCTCGATCGTCTACCTTCCGCTGCTGACACTGCAAGGGACGGAAGGAAAACTATTCCGGCCCATGGCACTGACCGTGCTGTTCGCACTGGCCGGTTCGCTGGTTCTTTCACTGACGCTGATGCCGGTCCTGGCATCGCTGGCTCTTCCTCGCAAAATGGAAGAGAAGGAAATCTTCATCATCCGGATGTTAAATAAAATCTATCATCCAATCGTACATCAAACGGTGCTGCACCCGATCATGACGGTCGCGGCCGCGCTATTGTTGTTCGCCGTCAGCATCCCCGTCGCCATGCATCTTGGGGGCGAGTTCATGCCAAAGCTGGATGAAGGTGACCTGCTGATCGAAATTAACCGCCTTCCCAGCGCCACCCTGGAAGGCTCGATCCCCATGGGTGAACAGGTCGAATCGCTACTGTTGAAATTTCCCGAAGTCCGCACCGTCTTCTGTAAGACAGGTCGCCCCGAGATCGCCAACGACGTCATGGGTGTTCAACAGACCGACGTCTGGGTGCTGCTCAAACCGGAGGCCGATTGGCCCAAACACAAGTCACGAGAAGACCTGTTTAATGAGATGCGCGTTGTACTGAACGACAACGTCCCCGGTGCACTGTTCGCCTTCACGCAGCCGATTGAAATGCGAGTCGATGAACTTGTGGCAGGCGTCAAAGCGAATGTTGCGGTGTTGATCTACGCTCCCAATGGTTCCCTACAGGGGAACGGTGATGTCTCGCATCTGAAAGAATTGGAAATGCTCGCCAAGCTGGGAAAGAAAGTCGAAAAGGTTCTGCACGGCATCAACGGAGCAGTCGACGTGAAGGCGGAACACCAGGCCAATTTGCCGACCGTCCGAATTCAGGTCAAACCCGAGGTTCTTGCTCGTTATGGGATTGATGCCGACGAAGTCATGCAGACGGTCGCGACGATGGGGGGGCATAAGGTCGGCGAAGTCTTCCGTGGCCGCATGCGGTTCCCGATCATGGTCCGTATCCCCATCGAATGGAGAACGAATCTTTATCAACTGGAACAGATTCCCGTCTTCGCACCGAATGGCCGACAGATTCCGCTAGGGGAACTGGCCGACCTGGTGATTGAAGAGACTCCACCCGGCATCGATCATGAAAGAACTCAGCGCCGCACGTTCGTGCAATGCAACGTCCGTGGTCGCGATGTTGAGAGCTTCGTCCACGACGCTCAGCGGGCCATGGCAGCTCAGGTGAAATTGCCGACCGGCTACGAAATTCAGTGGGGCGGTGACTTCAAGAATCTGCAATCGGCCAAACAACGTTTGATGCTGGTGACACCGGTCGTCCTGGTTCTGATCTTCCTGTTACTGCACACCACGTTTCATTCGGCCAAACTTGCCGGTTTGATCTTCCTCGCGATTCCCATCGCCGCCTCGGGTGGAATTTTTGCGTTAGCCCTGAGAGGAATGCCGTTCAGCATTTCTGC